>CAZHPU010000020.1:0-14843 GCA_964534435.1 uncultured Lachnospiraceae bacterium
TATGCGCAGAGTTTTCCGATAGGTTCGAGAATGACGGGTCCTGCCTGCGGAATACCGTTCTTATAAGCGATATTCGCCGCAAGTTTGAATGCCATTTCGGAAGAGTCAACCGGGTGATAAGATCCGTCGTAAAGTGTCGCTTTGAGTCCGACCATCGGGAATCCTGCGAGAACACCCTTCTGTGCCGATTCGCGAAGTCCTTTTTCGACTGCCGGGAAGTAGTTCTTCGGAACAGCGCCGCCGACAACTCTTTCTTCGAATACCATTTCTTCCGAATCGCACGGCTCGAATTCTACCCAGATATCGCCGAACTGTCCGCGTCCGCCCGACTGCTTCTTATGACGGCCCTGAACCTGAACTTTCTTGCGTATCGTTTCTCTGTAAGCGACTTTCGGCACTGCGAGTGTTACGTCAACGCCGAATTTAGATTTGAGTTTGGACACGATAACATCAAGATGCTGCTCGCCGAGTCCGGAAAGAACGGTCTCTCTTGTTTCGCGGTTTGTTTCGAAAGATATTGTCGGATCTTCTTCGGCAAGTCTTGTAAGACCTGCGAAAATCTTCTCTTCCTCGCCCTTATTTACGGGGAAGATTGCCATAGAAAGGCAGGGACGCTCGAAGTTTACGCCCGGAAGAGATACAGGTCTCGAAGGCGAGCAAAGGGTATCACCCGTGCAGGTGGACGACAGTTTTGCGACTGCGCCGATATCGCCCGCGACTATGCAGGAAGCATTTTCCTGCTTCTTGCCGCAGACATACATAATCTTATTGAACTTTTCGGTTTGACCTGTTCTTACATTAAGCAGTGCGCTGTCGGGGGTAATCTTACCGCTTATAACCTTGAAATACTGAAGTTTTCCGACAAACGGGTCAACAACCGTCTTGAATATTGTGACAACCGGCTGTGCGTCTTCGTTTACTGTAAGTTTTACGGGCTCGCCCGCCATATCGTGTCCTGTTTCGCCTGCGACTGTTTCCGCCCACGGAGCAAGCCAGATAAGTCCGTTGAGAAGCTGGTCGACGCCTTCAAGCAGCTGTGTCGCTCCGCAGAATACGGGGGCGATTTCGCCGCGTCTTACGCCGTTGGCGATTCCCATTATGAGTTCGTCGGGGGTGAATTCCTCGCCCGCGAAATATTTTTCCATCAGCTCTTCGCTTGTTTCGGCAACCGCCTCGCATATTGCGGCGCGCAGTCCCTCAAGTCTGTGTCCCATATCGGGCATCGGAACTTCGATTGCCTTGCCGTCTCTGTATTCGTATGCGCGGTATTCAAGCAGGTTTATATATGATTTTACCTTATGGTCGACAACATAAGGAACAACAAGCGGGCAGACCATCGGGCCGAATGTGGTTTTCAAATCTTCGAAAACCTTATAGAAATCGGCGTGCTCGCTGTCGAGCTTATTTACGAAAAACAGTTTTGCGATTCCCTTTTTGGTTGCGGCGGCAAAACCTTTTTCGGTTCCGACCGATACGCCGCTCTTACCCGAGACAACGATGACCGCCGAACCCGCCGCGCGGATTGCTTCGCTGACACCGCCCGAAAAATCGAAAAGTCCGGGGCTGTCGAGCACGTTTATCTTAACATCCTTCCATTCTACCGGAATAAGAGAAGTCGAAATCGATGCTTTACGTTTTATTTCCTCGGGATCAAAGTCGGATACGGTTGTTCCGTCAACCACTTTTCCGAATCTGTCGGCTTTTCCCGTAAGGTAATAGGCCGCCTCGACGAGTGATGTTTTACCCGATCCGGCATGTCCCACAAGTGCGACATTTCTTATGTTTTTAGCGCTGTACTGTTTCAAATTAACCGCCCCTTTCAATGGCTCAGGATTTTTGGAAAGATGCACAAAATGAATTGAAAATTGATACAATCTTTTCGTCAATTATACACTATTTTTCAAATCATTTCAACTATTTTGCCATCAAAAAGTAAATTTCCACATAGTAAACAATATTTTATCCGCTTTTTTGTGCATTATGCATATTATGATGGTCAAAAGCGGACAAAAAAGCCGTCCCGCCGTTTTCTTTAATACCGAAAACGGCGGGACAGTGCAATATTATTTTATTTTCGATTAAAAATCATACTGCGCGAGCAGTTCATCGACAAGCGATTTTATTTCTTTTACCGCGTCCGAAATCGGAATGTCTTTTTTGACTGTCTTATCTCTTGTTGTAAGTTCGATTTCGCCGCGTCCGCAGGTCTTGGGGCTGACCACCACGCGTACGGGTATTCCGAACAGATCGGCGTCCGCGAACATAGATCCGGGACGGATGTCGCGATCATCGTAAAGCACCTCAACGCCCGCTTTTGTGAGTTCGTCGTAGAGCGATTCGGCGGTTGTGTTTACCGTTTCGTCGTCGCGGCGAAGATTGCAGATTTCAACCTGCCACGGTGCAATCGAGATAGGCCAAATCGGGCCGTACTGGTCGTGGCTTTCCTGACAGATTGACGCACAAAGTCTGCCGACTCCTATGCCGTAGCAGCCCATAATCGGGTATTTTCTCTGTCCGTCGGCGTCAAGATAGGTCATATTCATCGACTTCGTATATTTTGTTCCGAGCTGGAAGATATTTCCGACCTCGATTCCCTTGAAAAGCTTTATCGAATGTCTTCCGCACGCGGGGCAGATACCGCCCGATGCCGCCTTCGCGACATCAACATAGACCGTGTCGGTCGGAAGGTCGCGCGATACGTTAAATCCCGTGATATGGGTATCGGGCTTATTCGCACCGCAGACAAGATTGAAGCTGTCCTCAATCGATCTGTCGTAGACAACCGACGCATTTCCCGCAAAATTTACGGGACCGATAAATCCCGCGACGATTTTACTGTCCTCGGTGATTTCGGTTGCGGGGTGTATATTTTTGCCGAGATAATTGCGGAGCTTGGTTTCGTTTACTTCGAGATCGCCGCGGATAAACACGACGACATATTTATCGGTATCGTTTTCCTGATAAACGACCGCTTTGCAGAGTTTCTTCGCTTTCATATGCAGAAGATTGCAGAGCTGTTCGATTGTCTTAACGCCGGGTGTCGGAATTTCGGCGAGTTCTTCGGGCTCTTCGGGTTTGCCCTTATCGACGATACATTCGGCCGCCTCGACATTCGCCTTATAGTCGCAGTCGGAGCATATTGCGAGGGTATCCTCACCGATTTCGGAAAGAAGCATAAACTCATGCGATATTGCGCCGCCCATCATACCGGAATCCGATTTTACGGCAACGACATTTTTCGCGCCCGCACGTTTATATATTCTCACGTAAGCGTCATAGCAGCGCGCGTAGTACTGTTCGAGATCTTCCTGACTTGTATGGAAAGAGTAGGCATCCTTCATTGTGAACTCGCGGACACGGATAAGACCGCCGCGCGCACGGGGCTCGTCACGGAATTTTGTCTGGAGCTGATAAATCATAAACGGAAAATCGGCATACGATTTTGCCGTGTCGCGTGCAAGCTGAACGGCGGCTTCCTCGTGCGTCATTCCGAGCACCATCGGATTGCCCGAACGATCGGTAAATCTCGCCAGTTCGTTTCCGATTGAGCTGTATCTTCCCGACTCTTCCCAGAGAGATGCGGGCATAACGACCGGGAAAAGCACTTCCTGACCGTCGATTTTATCCATTTCCTCGCGGATGATATTTTCTATTTTTCTTGTAATGCGGCTTGTCGGCATAAAAAGCGAATAAATTCCGCTGCTGACAAATTTCATATAGCCGCCTCTGATCATCAGAGCATGGCTGTCTATAACACAATCTTTCGGAGCTTCTTTGAGCCGCTCTCCGAGCATTTTGCTAACGCGCATATAAATACTTCCCTCTATCGAATTTGCAGATATTTTATCACTTTTCGGCTCTTATGTCAATAGAATTGCGCTAAATTATAAAAAACAGCCCGACTTTACAGTCAATGACAAAAAGAACCCGGCTTTTCAGCCGAGTTCTTTTGATTACCAACCTTATGTGATTATTCGATAGCCGATTATCAGTCAGCAGGCTCGATCTTGATGTTGTTCAGAGTAACGCCGATTTCCTCAAGACGTGCGCCGAATCCGCCGCCGCCGACGATGGGATCGTCGTCTGTGTACTCGATAACGAGGACATCGTTAAGATAGCACTTAATGTTGCCCGCGCCGTCTGTTTCAGCAGACAGAGTGAATGTATCACCGTGTGTGTACTCGAGACCGAGGGCTGCAAGCTCATCGGTAGAAGAGAGCTTAAGCCAAGACCATGCTGTGGTGTTGTGGTAAACCTTAGCAAGTCCGGGATATCCGCCGTCGCTCATAAGGAAGAAGTAGTATGTGTATGTGGTTTCAAAGAAGTACTCGTTGTTATCTTTGAAATCGGGATCTTCGGAAAGTCCCTTAACGCCGGCGCCTTCAAGGTTGAAGACGATACCGTTATCGTTGGATGCGTTACCTGCTGCAGATGTGAACTCAGCGGTAATCTTTCCTTTGTACATTACAGCGTCCCAAGAAGAGATCATTGTAACTCTCGCGTCGGCTACAACGTGTCCGTCGTCGTCGATGGAAGCCATACCGTTGTTGTTAACGAATGTGTATCCGCAGAAATCGATAACTTCTTCTTCAGCGTAGAAGTCATAAGGTCCGCCGGCTTTCGCATCTGTTACGGGAGCAACTGTTGTTACGGGAGCAACTGTTGTTACTTCGGGAGCTTCTGTTTTCTCGGCTGCAGTTGTTGTTGCTGCGGGAGCTTCTGTTTTGGCTGCAGTTGTCTGTGCGCTTTCGCCGCCGCAGGCTACCATCGAGAGTGCCATAGCAGCAAGAACGATCATAGCGATCGCTGTTCTGAGCATTTTTTTCATTTTTGAAACCGTACCTTTCATTTTGTTTAAAAAATTGATCCTTGCCGATCATTTTTTGGTTGGTATTATCATTATAGTCTTTTTGCGAATTATTTCAATGTATAATTTGCTCAACTGTGTGTAAAAACAAGACATTAAATGGAAATACTACACAAAAAGAAGTCGGGCGGGACAGCTTGTTTTTATGTATTATTCAGTTTCAGCACCGAGATAGCGTCGGTAATCGTTTTTTCGCAGGCTTCCCTGCCGTATTTATCGATATCGGCCTTGTTTTTATCTCCGTGGGTAAGACATCCGGCGCCGCCGATGCATCCGCCGACGCACGCCATTCCCTCGATGAAGTTTGCATCGAGTCTGCCTTTCGATTTTTGAAGCAGGGCAAGTTTGCAGGCTTCTATTCCGTCGCACGAGCAAGCTTTCAGCTTGAAATCGTCCTCGCTTATGCCGCGCTCTTTGAGCCCTTCGGCAACTGCGTCCGAAAGTCCGCCGGAACGCGCGAATATTCTTCCGTAATATGACGCGTTATCAAGCACATCCTCATCAAGAGTCGTAATGTCTATATCCCTGCTGTCGAAGAGCGCCTGAAGTTCCTCAAAAGTCATTGCCACATCGACATAAGGTTTGACCGAATCTTTCCGCACCTCGCCTTTTTTTGCGGTGCACGGTCCTATGAAAATGATTTTACACGACGGATCCCGTTCTTTCACATATTTCGAGATTGCCGCCATAGGCGAGAGATTATGAGAGATATATCCGACAAGATCGGGAAAATTCTTTTCGACATAGCTTACAAATGCGGGGCAGCAGGAGCTTGTCAGAAATCCCTTTTCGGCAAGTTCGCGCGATTCTTCGTAGGCGACCATATCGGCGCCGAGAGCAGCCTCAATCACGGTATAAAATCCGAGTTTTTTCAGTCCGCTCACAACCTGACCGAGTTTCGCGTAGGAAAACTGGCTCGAAATCGCGGGGGCGACAACCGCGTAAACCTTATATTTCTCATTGTTTTCGCTCTTTTTGATGATATCGATTGCATCGAGAATAAACGATTTATCGCTGATTGCGCCGAACGGGCACTGATATACGCAGGCGCCGCAGGCGATGCATTTTTCGTTGTCGATTGCCGCCGAGCGGTCTTCCTTCATATGTATCGCCTTGATTTTGCAGGCGTTTTCGCAGGGGCGTTTACGGCTGATAATCGCCGTATACGGGCAGACTTTGGAGCAGCTTCCGCATTCCCTGCATTTTGATTTGTCTATATGCGCGACATGGTTATCATCGAAAGTAATCGCGCCGAATCTGCACACATCCTCGCATCTGTGAGCAAGGCATCCGCGGCAGGCGTTTGTAACCTCATAGCCGCCCATCGGACATTCCTCGCAGGCGATGTCGATAACCTCAATGACATTCGGATTGTCCTTATCGCCGCCCATTGCGAGTTTGACTCGGTCGGCGAGAATCGCCCTTTCCTTATACACGCAGCAGCGCATTGTCGGGATTTTTCCGGGGACAATCGTCTTCGGGATGTTCATCAGATTATCGAGAAGAGTGTCGTCCCACGCAAGTCTTGCGACTTCGCGCAAAACCTTATATTTCAGATGCTGTACCTTTGTATCGAATTTTCTCATTTTTGTTTCCTTTGCAAATCATGCCGTTCAAGCGGCCGTCAGAAATAACTGACTTTTACGCGTTTTCCCATTTCATTCAGGCAGCTGCACAGCTGCTCGACAAGATTCATTTTGATATTGAAATTTATCGGGAGATTCGGATTCTGATGTGCGGGGTTAATCGCCCTGCCGACAAAAAAGTTTATGTCGGTTGCCTCCTCGAAAAGCATTCTGCATATTCTCGACGCGCCGTCATGACGGTATCCCCATTTTTCGTAAAGCTCATTGCTTCCGAGCGAGTCCTTTGCGTATTCGATGACTCTGTTCATCGTAATCACGCCCTCGGTTACGAGATCGACTCCGTCGATTTCGGCGGTAGGCGGCAGATCGTCGCCGTCATAGCAGAGATTTGTGCGAAGCTCTTTACCGAGATATTTCGCCGCAAGTGTAGACGTCGTTCCGCCGCAAACGATATGTTTACCCTTTTCCGAGAAGAAAAGCGACATCATTTTATCGCAGTCATCCGGATTTCGCGGAGGGCCGAACAGAATATTCACCTGTTCGCGCCGTCTTATCCGTATGACGCAGGCGGTGGCGTCGTCGCCGGGGTGATGTCCGTACTGTCTGTCGCATTCATCGACGAGCATAGTGGCGAGCGTTTTCGCGGTATATCCGACATGAACGAGCGTTTTGATAAAATCGGCGATGTCCTCGATCTTCCAGCCGAAATTATAGGCGATTCCTATTCCCGCGTGCGGGCATCCGTCGCTCATCGCGACAAAAACATCGCCCTCTCTCAGCTTGACAGTCGATTTATATAGCTTTTTTCCCTCAATATTCAGCTCGGATTTCGGAAAGTCGAAATCGTCTCCGCCTCTTATGAGCAGAACACGCGGATTGTCGTACTGCACGATTTCGGCGGTCATATTGTCTATGAGATGAATTATCGTGAATGTCGAATAAGCCACTCCGCGCGTTTTGCAGATCGGCAGTGTCTGAGCGATTGTAGATACACATTCTTCAAGCGACATACCCGCCGCCATCATGGTCGATATTATCTTGGACGTAAGTGTCGAGAGAATGCTCGCCTTGACTCCGCTTCCGAGCCCGTCGGCAAGCACGATTACAGTAGAGCTGTCCGACTGTTCGACTATATCCACATGGTCGCCGCAGAGCTGTTCACCCTCGTGATTTATGCTTTTCCAGCCGATATCGGCGCAGAGATCATTCATCGTTAATCGACTCCTTCAGTTTTGTGAGTGCGATTTTCGTTTCGGCCGCCGTTTCGCCGAGCAGCGATGCAATCTCCTGCACGATGCGCATCTGTTTATCCACCACATTATCGGCGATTTCGACCGTCTGCTGTCTTATTTTTTCCTTTTTCTCACGCTGGGTTTCTTCTTCGGTCACATCGCGGAGGATTGCCACAAGAAGTCTGTACTCTCTGTCGTAAATAACCGTTTCTTCGACATATTTGTCATATTCGGCAAGATATGCGCGTTTATCGCGAATCGGTCTGCCGCAGTCAAGCACATCGTAGAAATCGGACGGATCGAGCATCTGCACCACATTGCAGCCGACTGCGTCGGAAGCGGAGGAAAGATTCAGAATTTTGAGTGCCGCTCTGTTTATCTGCTGAATTTCGAGATTTTCGTTGAGCACGATAAGACCGTTTGGGGTATTTCTGACTATCGTATCCGAGAAGTTTTCCGCCTTTTCTTTAAGATAGGGCAGGCACATGGATATTTCGGCTTTTCCCTGACATATGGCTATTGCCTTTTCACGGCAGCTGTCATATCCGCATGAGCCGCAGTTCAGCTCATCCGACGGTTTGGTTTTGCCCATCTGTCTCAGAGTTTCCTTTATCTGCTCCTCTGTCGGCATTTTAAGTTCGCGGTTTATCGCCGCGAAGTTCTTATGCAGCTGTTCGGCTGTCGGCCGGTCGACATCGAAATCGGATTTTCCCGCGTAATGTTCGATCGCGGCGAAATCTCTCACAGGCGAGCGGTGGAATTTTTCCATGACGGGGCCGCCGATACAGCTTCCGACGCAGGCCGACATTTCTATAAAACAGTTATGCAGATTTCCCGCCTCGATGTCTTTAAGCGCGGAGATGCAGTTATCGGTTCCGTCCACCGCCATAAACGTATAGTTTTTATTTGCGGTATTCATGGTTTTAAGAACGCCGCCGGTTGTCGGGAAAAGACGGGCACGACTTTTTTCCGAGCTGTCGGAAATCGGCTTCAATGTGACATTTTCCGATTTCAGCCATGCGGTAAGCTCATCGAATGTGAGCACCGCATCGACATATCCGGGATAATTTGCCGCTTCGTCTTTTTTGGCGACACACGGTCCGATGAACACGGTTTTGGCGTTCGGCATCCGCTCTTTTATGTCGCGGCAGTGCGCCTGCATCGGTGAGAGAACATCGGCAAGGCAGCCGATAAGCGACGGAAAATATTTCTGCACAAGCAGATTGACAGAATGACAGCATGATGTAATGATGATATCCTTTTCATGTTCGTCAACCATCTTCTCATACTGCGTTTTAACGATTGTCGCCCCGATTGCCGTTTCTTCGGCATCGTAAAATCCGAGTTTTTTGAGTGCGTCACGCATCGAATTTATGCCGACGCCCTCGTAATTTGCGGCAAACGACGGCGCAAGGCTCACGATGACGGGGCAGTCTCCGGCAAGCAGCGATTTGACCTTTTCGGTTTCGTCCACTATCTGCTTCGCGTTCTGCGGACATACGACAAAGCAGTGTCCGCAAAGTATGCACTCATTCGGTATGATATACGCCTGATTATCCGAAAATCTGATTGATTTCACAGGGCAGTGACGTATACACTTATAACAGTTTTTACAGTTCGATTTTTTCAGCGTAAGACAATCCATCTGCGTTATTCTCCCTTTACACAAGTAAGAGCGGTATCAGGCGATGCGTGAGAGTATTTTCTCATTGAAAAAGCTGTCAACGCTGTCGGGAGAAACCGAGTGGAAATCATCATCCACGGTGACGCAGACTCCCTGCTGGCATTTGCCCATACAGAATGCGCCCGCAAGTTCGACTTTATCCGAAATATTGTTTTCGGAAACGAGCTCCCGAAGTCTTTCGACGACATAGCGTGAGCCTTTGATATGGCAGGATGATCCTATGCAAATTGTGACTTTCATATTTTCGATAACCGCAGAATGTGCGGTCTGCCTTTCGATTATTTCAGCTGTTTTGATTGATGATTACCTTGTTGAGATATGCGAGAGAGAGCGCCATATTTTCATATCTGACGCTTATCCCCGACGGAACTTCGAGCGTGGTCGGAGCGAAGCACCATATGCCCTTTACTCTGCATTTCACAAGTTCATCGCAGACGCTCTGGGCGGCATCGGCGGGCACGGTGATTATTCCGATGCGCACATTATGCGTTTCGCAGAATCCCGCAAGTTCCGATGCGGGAAATATCTGCTTTCCGCTTTCGCTTTTTTCTTCATGCGTTACGGCAATATCGAATGCCGCCGAAATGTCTATTCCGTATTCGGCGAATCCGCCGTAGTCGAGCAGAGCGCGTCCGAGTTTTCCCGCTCCGACAATGACAACGCTCGGTCTGCCGCTGTCGCTCAGGTATTTTTCGATTGTCGTGATAAGTTCGGAAATGTTGTATCCGACCTTCGGTCTTCCCGCGCCGCTCACCGAGCCGAGATCTTTTCTGACGCGGACTTCGCCCATTTTGAGATCTTTCGCGATTGTTGTCGCCGAAATATTATCGGCGGTGGATTCTATTTCTCTGAGATATTTCAGATAAACGGGCAAACGTCCCATCGTTGCCCTTGCCACCTCGGGTTGTTTCATCCGATATTCTCCTTTTCGAATTAAACATTTGCGCTGCTTACAAGCTTATGCTTTTTTTGCGAGTGCTTCGTCGGCTTTTCTGTCAAGTGCCGAGTTTCTGAAATAAAGTCCCACATCCACGGCAATTTCGACGAAGTTCAGCACATAGAAGAAAAATCCGAGCCAGAATATGAATCCCGAACTTCCGCCCGAGAGCTGAATGAACTTTCTTACAATGCCGACCGCATAACCCGCAAGGAGAAAAATCTCGAAAAAGAGGCTTTTGCCTTTCGCGGTACGCGATTTTACCGATTTGTAAATAGAGAGCGGCCATGAGAGACCGAAGCAGAATATTGTGATTGCTTCAAGAAGATCGGTTAACATTTTATTATCCACCTTTACCTATTATTTATCTGTCTTTCTTCTGTAATCGGGCAGCAGCATCGGAGACAGCTTATCGGTGACTATTCCCGCGCTTCTGCGCTCTTCATCGAATTTTGCTATATGTTCGAGCGTCAGTTTTCCGACACTCACTTCTTTTGAATGATTTCCCGCGTTTCTGCCCGCGTTTCTGCCGAATACTATAATATCGAGCAGCGAGTTGCCCATAAGGCGGTTTCTGCCGTGAATTCCTCCGACGGCTTCGCCCGCGACATAGAGATTCTCGACATTCGGTGTCATCGTATCGACATTTATATCTATTCCGCCGTTCTGATAATGCAGTGTCGGATAGACGAGAATCGGCTCTTTTCTGATATCTATGCCGTATCCCGCGAACATACGCATCATTGCGGGAATACGCTTTTCGATTGTTCCCTCTCCGCCTATCTCCTCAATCATCGGCGTATCAAGCCAGACGGCCTTGCCGTCGCCCGTATCGACTCCGCAGTCTCTGTCGGTACATTCTCTTATTATGCCTGCGGCGGCTACGTCTCTCGTTTCGAGAGGATGCATAAACACTTTTCCGTCGCGGTTTACGAGTTTCGCGCCGAGCGATCTGACCTTTTCGGTTACAAGTGCGCCGAAAATCTGCTGGGGATATGCCGCACCGGTCGGGTGATACTGAAGGGTATCGGCGTAAAGCAGTTTCGCTCCGACTCTGTATGCGAGTACAAGTCCGTCCGCGGTCGCGCCGTAATGATTGGACGTCGGGAATCCCTGATAGTGCATTCTGCCCGCGCCGCCTGTGGCGATAATCACCGTTTTGGCACGCGCGACAAGAAGTTCTTTTGTTTCCATATTCATAAGGACGGCACCCGCCGCTTTTCCGTTTTCGTCGAGTATCAGCTCGATTGCCGATGTGAAATCGACAACGGGTATGCCGCGGTTAAGCACTTCATCGCGGAGAGTACGCATAATTTCGGCGCCCGAATAGTCTTTTGCGGCGTGCATACGTTTTCTCGATGTTCCGCCGCCGTGCGTTGTAATCATACTTCCGTCGGGAGCTTTATCGAATTCGACTCCGAGATCGTTCAGCCATTTTATCGCATCGGGCGCTTCGCAAACGAGTTTTGCGAGCAGTTCACGCTTTGCGGCAAAATGTCCGCCGCCGTAGGCATCGATGAAATGAATCGCGGGTGAATCGTTCGGCTTATCCGCCGCCTGAATTCCGCCCTCCGCCATCATCGTATTCGCATCGCCTATGCGGAGTTTTGTCACTATCATGACTTTTGCACCCGTGTTGTCCGCTTCTATTGCGGCCGCCGATCCCGCTCCGCCGCCGCCGATAATCAGCACGTCCACATCATAATCGACCTTTTCGAGATCGACATCGGATGCTTTGATTCGGCTGTTGGCGGACAGCATCTCACAGAGTTCGCGAGGCACTTCTTCACCTTTATTCGGCCCGATTTTGAGTTTTTCAAACTCGCTTCTTCTGTAATCGGGATGATATGCGGCAAGGAGAGCGTCCTTTTCATCGGCGGTCATACGTGCGGGCTCATAGGCGATATTCGATTTTCTCGCCGCCGCTACCGCTTTAAGCGACTCTTCAAATTCTTTTGAATACAATGTCAACCCCTCCTTACTTCTCTATTTCTCTGTTGTTGTAAAGTTCTTTAAGCTCTTCGACCGGCTTTTCCATCAGGCTTTCGATAATCGCGGTGAAATCGCCGTTTTCGATTTCGCTTATGCGGTTTTCGAGATGTTCGGATTTAGGAGCGATATATTTTCCGTTAAGTCTGCGCGCGAGCATCGCGACCTGCGGATGAGATATACCCGCGGGGCAGCGCGACGAGCATACGCCGCACATTACGCAGTCAAACGATTCGGCCGCGCATTTATCATATTCGCCCCTCTGTGCATAGGCTATATACTGCATTACATTCAGCTTCTGCGTACAGCTCTTTGTGCAGGCGTTGCATCCGATGCAGGCGTATATTTCGGGATAAAGCTGCATCATAATCTGCTGTGTGGGCTTAATTTTCTCGATGTCGTAAACCTGCTTTACGAGCGGAAAGAACGGGAGAGTCGCCACATACATATCGTTTTCCACTTTCGTCTGGCAGGCAAGGCAGGTGCGGAGCGTTCTGTCTCCCTTTATTCTGTAAATCGTGGCACACGCGCCGCAGAATCCGTTTCTGCATCCGCATCCGCGGACAAGCTGATAGCCTGCATACTCCATCGCGCGCATAATCGTAAGATTATCGGGAACGCTGTATTTTTTTCCGAAAAGATAGACATTTACTGTATTTTCCATAACATTACCTCTGCTATTCGGGTATTCGATGATTATCTTATCATCAGTATTCATCGGGCAGCCTGTCAAGCTCATCGAATCTGAACACGGGGCCGTCCTTACATACATATTTGGAGCCGACATTGCATCTTCCGCATTTGCCGATACCGCATTTCATACGCAGTTCGAGCGTGGTATAGATTTGTGTTTTTTCAAATCCGAGTTCAAGCAGTCCCGCAAGCGTGAATTTTATCATAATCGGGGGACCGCAGAGAACGGCGATTTTATCCGACGGCAGTCCGAGCTCTTTTACGTAGTTCGGCACGAATCCGACGTGACCGTTCCATTCGGGCTGTTCGCGGTCGATGGTAAGATGAACCGAGATACCGCTGTCTGCCGCCCATTCGTCGATGATTTCTTTATAATCGACAAGGTCCTGCATACTGCGCGAGCCGTAGACTATATCTATTTTTCCGTAACGGTCGCGAAAGTGGCGGCAGTAGTTTATAACCGAACGGAGTGGTGCAAGTCCGATACCGCCGGCGATAAAGAGAAGGTCATGACCCGCAAATTCGGTATCAACCGGGAACGGTCTCCCGTACGGGCCGCGCACGGTAATCTGCTGTCCGACTTCCATCGAATGAAGCCAGTCGGTTACGCATCCGCATTTCTTTATCGAAAATTCCATATATTCGGTATTTGTCGGCGATGATGTTATCGAAAACATCGCCTCTCCGACTCCGGGCATCGACAGCATCGCGCACTGACCGGGCATATGCTCAAATGCTTTTTTTCCGTCGGGCGTCACAACTCTGAATGTTTTCACATCGGGGGTATCGATACGGATATCGGTTACCGTGCAGACGGTCGGCATTAAAGGATCATTTTTTTCAAACATTCGTTTTTCCTCCGAGCTTTTTTACAACCTTGACTATATTCATGCCGACAGGACATTTTGCAAGGCATCTGCCGCATCCGACACATGAAAACACGCCGTCATTATTCGTGGGATAGTAAACAAGTTTGTGCATAAAGCGCTGGCGGAAGCGTTCGAGCTGTGTAAGTCTCGGCTGGCCCGCCGACATCTTCGTAAACTCCGAATACATACACGAATCCCAGCAGCGGAGTCTTATTACGCCGTGTCCGGTATCGAAATCCTTTATGTCGTAGCACTGGCAGGTCGGGCATACATATGTACAGCTTCCGCATCCGAGGCAGCTTTCCGAAAGCTTCGCCCATTCGGGTGCCGAAAAGAATTCTTCTGTTTTGCCTGCCCCGAACATATCCACTTTAAGGCCCGCAAGAGGCAGTTTGCTCGTTTTTTCTTTAATCGCCGCGATTTCTCCCTCGATTTCGGCATCATCGGCATCTTCGGTAACATTCTCAATCACCGACATGAGTTTTTCGCCCTTTTCGGTCTGAGATTTGAGATAGAGCATTCCGTCCGACATCCAGCAGGCGACATCTCCGCACGGCTGTGACGGATCTATGCCGAAACTGCCGCAGAAGCAGCTCTCTCTCGGACGGTCGCAGGCAAGCGAAACGATTATGCCGTGGGTGCGGCGGTTTTCATAATAGCTGTCGGCAGGGGGTGCGAGAAAGACGCGGTCGAGAATATCGAAGCTTCTCACATCGCAGGCACGGACACCGAATACGACGAAGTCGCCGCTTTCTCGCCGTACATCCTCGATTTCGATATTTTTGCCCTCGATTTTAAATTTCATGAGTTCTTCCGACTGAGGGAAAAACAAATCTTTCGGGCTTCTTGATGTGTTCGCGGCATCCGAATATTCTTTGGTTTCGTCCCATTTTTCGTAATCGGCGAGATTTCCCTTTTTTACCGGGAGATAAAGTCCGAAATTTTTGCTTATTTCGCGGAAAAGGAGGTCGAGTTTTTCAAGTGAT
>CAZHPU010000020.1:14853-16033 GCA_964534435.1 uncultured Lachnospiraceae bacterium
TCTCATTGTCATTCCCCGCTTTCTCACATTTCGGTGTCGGTTACCGCCGGCTCGGGATCGTTTTCGGAAAAGTTGACAATCGGAGCTCTTGAGCCCGCCTCGGCGCCTGCCTGATAATCCCCGTAAAATTCGTTTATATCCTTTATGAATTTGCGGTTAAGAAGATGAAGCGGTATCTGCTGCGGGCAGACTCTCGAACATTCGCCGCAGTCGGTACAGCGTCCCGCCACGTGAAAGGCGCGAATAATATGGAACATTTTTTCTTCGAACGAGTTGGCGGCGGCTTTATTTTCAACCCCCGATTTTGGGTTGTCGAAAACGCATTTTTCACAGGTGCAGGCGGGGCAGACATCGCGGCAGGCATTGCAGCGTATGCATTTCGAGAGCTCGGACTGCCAGAATTCGAAGCGCTCATCGGGAGTCATTTTTTCGATTTTTTCGACCTCATCGAACCTATGCGAATCGAGAACGGCGCCGTCTTCTCCGACAAGTTCATCGTACACGACATGCTTTTTCGATTTGCAGTTTCTGCATCTGTCGGGGAGAAAATAGGCTCTGTCGAACTCTTTTTCGCCGTCATAAAGTGTTTTAACGGTAACTTTATCATCAGAGGCATCAACCGAAAGAACCGTTTCCGCCGACTGTCTGATTTTGTTTATATCAAGCATACCGCCGCACGGCACGCCTATAACATAGACGCGGTCACGGTCGATTCTGTGCTCGGTAAGCAGCTGATTGAAGCTGTAACAGTCGCATGGTTTCAGAAAAACCGCGATATTATCCTTTGATTTATTCATCGCACCGACAAGATATTTCGACAGATTCGCTCCGCAGAAATCGCCGAAAACGAATTCGTTTTTCAGCTCTTCGGCATCGGTGAAAAGTGCGGGGGCGGTATCATAGCCGAACTCTCCCGCGCGCCAGCCGTAGACGCGTCCCACCCTGCCCTCGTCAAGCAGTTTTACCGCTTTTTCGACAAGTGCATCTCTTATTGCTTCCTGCATCGCAGATCCTCCAATCTCCTGTTTTCTCCGAGTGATGCCACCTTTGCGGCAAAATCATTCATCGTTGCGGCAAATTTTGCGCCTTCGGCGGCGCTTACCCATTCGACTCTCGTACGTTCCCTCTCGATTCCGAGATAGTCGAGCATCGAGAAAAGAAGTTTCATACGGCGTCTTGT
>CAZHPU010000021.1:0-12657 GCA_964534435.1 uncultured Lachnospiraceae bacterium
GATGTAAACTATCTTTTCTACTTTTTTTCGGTTTTTCCTTTTTTGCAGGTAAGGTTTTTGACAAATCGGTTTATCGCTCTTCTTGTCGTCAGCCATGAAAAGCCGTCACGCGCCGTGTATGCGCAAATCTCGACGATATCCCCTTTCGAGCTCGCGGTGAGAAGTACGGGAGCGGTCATTTTGAAGTCGCACAGGCAGGCGGCGGATTCGGGATCCTCTTCAAGATCAACCGCTCTGCCCATCGTTTTCATAAGCTCTGCGAGCTTTTCCTTACCGACATTCCCCGTAAGGCGGCATTTTCGGTTTTTTTTGGAAATTCCGAAAATATGAAGCGATCCCCAGCCTGCCGAGAATCCCTGAATCACGCGAATCCCGCCCTGCTCTCCCGCCGAAATTCTGCCGTCTGCAGAAATCGCATACCGTCCGAGCAGGATTCGGCGTATTTCTTTCATACGCGCGTCCATTTAATCACCTTTTTTACAGAGTGTTTCTACGATTTTTACGAAATCGTCCTTAACTGCGCTGTTATCAATCGAGGGTGCTGCAAGGCAACTGCGTCCATGAGAATCGGTCCAGAAAATCATCTGTCCGTTATCGGATGTAACATAGTATGCCGTTTTTCCGCTTATGCTTATCTCTTCCGCGCCCGATTCGGACAAATCTCCGCAGCAGATTTCCATGAGATTTTCAAGGGCGTATTTTTTTGTAATGAAATATTTCCAATCTGTTCCGTCGACTCTGATGTCCAGTTTCGCATAATCGTCTTCGTCTTCTCCGAGCCAGCTTGCGGTGTCGCAGCGAACAGTCTTTACGCCGTCGGGAATATAAATATCTCCGACAAGAGCAGTCAGCAGGTCGATTCCGGGTATTTCGTCCGACGAAAGTTCAAATGTTCCCGCTTCACTGCCGGTTATGCCGACCGACAAATCATCCGCAACCGAAATTTTAAGGCGAAAGCCGTAATCGATTTCAAGATCGTAAATCAGAAGCTCGGTCTCACCTGCCGAAAGGCCGCTAAGGCTGTAAGTACAGCCGGAGTCGCCGTATTCGGGACCGTCTGCCGAAACAAGCGTGCCGTCATAACCCGACAATGTCCATTCGGCATCCGTATCGATGCCGCTATTGTCGATATACAGTTTACGCACGCCGTCATCCGACATATACCATGTACATACCGCTTTTCCGTCGGCGGAAATCCGGCCCGACGCGGGGTATTCGGTATAATTTGACGACACTATCGAAAGTTTGCCCTTTTCGTCGGTGGTGAAGGCTACATCGAGTCTGAAGCTCGCATCATTCGGGAGAGCGTCTCTTCGGCAGACGAAGTTTGCCGTACCGTTGCCGACTCCCTGCCCGACAATTTTGAATATGGCGTTTTTGCCTTTACCGTTATCGGTGCGCTCAACTTCTATAAGTCCGTCGCCCGAGCCTTCAAACTGCCATGACCAGCCTTCATCCGGGGCGTTTTTGATTGTAAGGCTTATGCTGTTGTCGTTTTTTTCTTTCCAGCTGTACGGGTGAGCCGAGTCGTCGCCGCCGTGATTGGAACTGCAAGCCGTCAGAAGAAGAGCTGTTATCAGTATGGTAATTGCCGCAAACTGTTTTTTCAAAAGTCATCCACCTGCCTGTTTGTAATGAATACCGCAAAAATATCTTAATTTGCCTATAACCGATATTTGCCGAAATGCCGGTTAAGCCGCTTCAGACTTAACCGGCATCTGCCAATTTATTTATGCCAAAGTAGGTTATTCACCCTGTGTGGAAGCCGAATATTTCGGCTCGACCACAAATTCGATTACAGCCACTGCCGTATCGACTTCACTGCTGTAAACGGTGAGTCTGTAATATGCCTCGCTTCCGCTTCCCGATGTATACTCGTTGGACGCGCTGAATTTCAGTTTGCCTCCTTCAGTCGTAACCGTTTCGGGTGCGTTTGAAGTGAAACTGTCTTTGAATTTTTCGACGCGGTAGCTGTATCCCTCGCTTGAACCGGTAACCGTCGGCATAATCACAACCGTCTGTCCGCTTTCGACAAGCAGACGTTTGGTTTCTCCGCTTCCGACTTCGATTGTTTCCTCGGTGCCGGTCGATGTTCTCGTTGTCGTCGCGCTTAGGCTGATTTTAACCGAACCGAAGAGGGATATCACACCTTTGCCCGTATAGTCGTCAAGGGTTGCCGTATAGCTCTTTTCGCTTCCGTTTTGAACAAGCGAAGCCGAGATTTCGCTGACGGCGAGTTTCATCTCATTTCCCGCCTCGTCTGTCGGGCTGAGGCTTATCCAGCGGATTTCATCAATGCCCGATATGAGAAGTGTTACCGTGAATACCGATCCCGGTGTAAAGCAGTCGACATCTCCGCTCGCGTAGTCGCAGACATTATAAAGCTCGATCTGTTTTGTTATGCCGTCGACATTTCTGTAGCTGAGTGTCATACCCGCCGATTTGCAGATTGATGCCGACTGCGGCAGAGTAAAGCCGATTGTCAGTTTGCCGACCGTTCCGCTTTCGGATGCCGTATCGGTTCTCAACATAATCTGATTGCTCTGGCCTTTCGTCAGTTTCACGCCGTTTGCGAAGCTGAAGCTGCCTGTCAGGCTTTCGGTGCCGCCCGACGCGCTGATTTCGTAGGAATCTATTACCGCCGCCGATACTTCAACGCCGCTTCGTGTGCTTGTGCCCGTACCGCGGATTCTGATTCCGGTGATTTCCTTAATGTAAGATTCGCCGAATGTAAGAGTAACAACCTTGCCTGCGCCTATCTGCGTGATATTCTGATCGGTGAGGAAGATAGTCGAAGATTCGTACACCTTTTCCGACAAATCGTTTGTGGTGGTGTAGAGAATCGAGACCGCAACATCATCGGTTTCGGGTGTAAGTTTGATATTCGATGTACCCTCGCCGAACGAAATCGTTACCGTCTGTTCAAAGCTGCTCTTTCTGGAAGTCGAATCGGTCGGTGAGCTGCTGACGCCCTTACTGTCGGCCGCCGCATCGCATCCCGCGAAGTCCACATAGAATGTGTCTATAATCACTCCCGAACGTACCTGCTGAATAACGGCATAATCGAGAAGCACCTGCCCCGTCGAATATTCATCATTGAAATATGCGAGTGCGCTCAGTTTACTCAGCGTATTGATGCAGGACACCGACACGCCGTTAGTATAGAACATAACTCTGCCGTTGCTTTCGCCGCGCTTCAAATCCGATTCGATTCTGCTGATACCGCCGTATACACGGCTGTACTGAACTCCCGCCGTCATCGATACATTCGACAGCGCATTCTCGCCCGAAGGCTCGGTTGTATAGATATAGATGTTCAGGCTGTCATCGACAGAGCGCGGTTGACGTGATGTTACCGATGTTATGATATTATCTGCCGATTCACTCCATTTAACCTGGTTGTTGCTGAATTCGATGCTTACCGACTGAACCTGATTTACGGGAAGCGCAACGGTATATGCCTTAGAACCCGAACTCGTACTGTAACAGAGCTGTTCGACTTCTTCATCATCGTCATATACCCACTGATATTCGTTATCGATATTGATAATGCGTTTTCCGTCGTTTTTGCCGTATGTTACATACATGCATTCGATATTCCATGTTGTCTGTACCCTGCTTCGTACTTCAAGGGTAACTCTGACAAGCTGGTTAATATCTTCGATTGCGAGCGTAAATCTGTCGGTTTTGCCCGCTCTGAACATAAAGCTCGGATCGCTTTCGGTTCCGCCCGGCCATGCGTTCTGTCCGACTGTTCCCGCCGCGCCGACTTTCTTTTCCTGCCCGGCGTAATCGTACATTGCCTCAACAATATTATATGTTGAAGTTTTCAGCACTCCGTTGCTGTCGTAATACTCGACAAGCGCGTATACCTGTCCGACAAACTGCGATTCGGTCTCTCCCGTATCTTTTGCGGTGTTGTATGCGCCGGTTGTGATTGCAAATTCGAGATTTACCGCATACGTGCTTGTTTCAACCTGATAGGTATTTACAACCTCGGCTTCCGCACGTCCGCTGTATCCGTCGCTCGAACTGCTGACCGCTTCATCCTGATAGTTGATGTCAATCCAGCCGACATTATTTATAATCCACTGGCGGGATACCGCCTCATTTGTCTGCTTTTTGACGCATATCGACTTGATATTCAGCTTATCGAATATATCGCTGCTTTCCGAGCTGTCCTCGGGAAGTATCTTAACAGCGGTAAGTTCGCCCATATCACGGTTTGTGCTTATTGTGAATGTTTCGGTATATCCTGTTCTGAATCCGTCGGCGGCAAGCTGCTGGTTTACAAGAACATACGCGCTCTTGCCGTCCTCGAAAACGAGCTGGAAGAAGAACTGGTTCTTCGATCCGCAGTCGCCGTCGCTCTCGCTTGTAACCTGATCGTCGCCGACTTCGACGGCAACCGTATAGTTGCAGCGGCTCTTTGCGAATTTGGCAAGGCTCTGCGCCGTTTCATAGCTCATTGAGTAGCGGTATTCCGACCAGTCTCCGGTATCGGTTTCGATTACCGCAGTGCTGTCCGATTTGAATGTCGTGTTCACGGGAGTTTGTCCGCCCTCAACAAACACTTTTTCGTTAAGTCCGAGAAGTTTTTTGCCCTGATAGCTTCTGGTATACACGCGGTCGGATTTTTCGGTGCCGTCGGTAATATTCGACCATTCTCCGATACGGCTTCCGAGTTCCTCGAGCTGGTAGATTTCCATGCTCTTCATCTGCCAGTCATCGTTTCCTCTGAGCAGGAACTGCGCTCCGGTAAATTTATCGACATCCTTAATCGAAACCACGAACGAGAGCGTTCCGCTCATTTTCGTGCCGATTCGGTATGAAAATCCCGAACTTACGCCCGGCCAGTAGCCGTAGTATGTTGTAACCGCGTCCGACACATCGATAATATCGCTTGTAAGCTCTTTACCGCTGAGATCGGTATAGTTCAGCGTGAGTGTGAGCTCGCCCGTAGTTCCCGCAAGTTCCGAATCGTCGGTATGCAGAATCACGAGATAGCGTTCCGAACTTTCGCTCGGAAGCAGTTTCGCTCCGTTTTCGTATTTTTGCAGAGTGATTTCGACTCCGCTGTTTCCGAGTTTGACAGGTCTGATTGATGTACCCGACACCGACGGCGCGCGGTAATAGCTTTCGGGGCTTCCGCTGACCGCGACTCTGAGCATCGTATTTATTACGACCGGTGCGATGTCGCTTGTTTCGCTGTTATAGACCGAGATTCCGATTATGCTGAACAAATCGGCGTTCGCTCCCGCCTCATCCGCCGGAAGAACGGTACGGTCCTGATATTCTTCAACCTGAGCCTTGGAGGTGTTTACGGTAAGTCCGATTGCCTCTTCGGCCGCAAGCGTACCGTAGACTATGCGAATCGAGTCGACCGTCTGCGCATCGGGGAGGGTTGCGGCAACCGCGAGAATCTCTCCGTCCTGCGCGAGCCCGGACACCATTGCGTTTATCGATACGCCGTTTTCGATTGCAAGCGCGATTACGGTTGTCATAAGCGGCAGGCTTGCCTCGCGTGTAGCTCCGTAAATATCCTTATAGCGTATTATAAGCGCGGCGCTCTCATCGAAATCCGAAGTGAAAAGCTGTTTCTTGGTGTTATTGCCCATCACGCCTATTCCGGCTCCGTATGTATCGGCAATATCTATTCTGATATATCGGTCGCTGTAATTTGTGGAATAGGCCTCGTCCTTCTGAACAAGTTTGCCGTCATGCTTATTGTCCGAAGTTATTCTGAAAACGCGGTCGCTGTCCCAGTTGAATGTTCTCGCTTCTTCCATTGCGGCAATCAGCTTGCCCGAAAAAGCGACAAATCTTTTTCCCGAAACGTAGCCGTACATTCCGATGCCCTGAACATCGCTGACCTTATACACGCGAAGTCCCTGACAGCTCCAGCTTCCGTTCATGCTGTATGTTTCGGCATCTTCCTTCTTATCGCACATCAGTATTTCGATGCTCTGAATGCTCTTTATCTTTTTCAGCGGTGTGAAAAAGAAGGTATCGGTCGAATATGCCCGGAACGCCTCGGTTCCCTCGTCCATAGACGCGCCGAGCTGCGAATAAATCGATTTTCTTTTGCTCACGATACTGTCAAGGGCGGTTACCGAAACCGATGTTTCGTTTCCGCTCGTTTTCTTCGACGACTGCTGCTCTGCCCATTCAAACGAATCTTCGAGCGCGTTCTCGCCCGGGAAAATACGGTGACTGCGAACATAGTTGTCGGTATCCACGTACACTATCTTGAAGTAAAGAATCTCGTCGGCGAGATTTCCGGTTGTGCTTACAACGCCCGTGCTGACCTGAAGCGCATAGGTGTTGTCATAAGCCGCGGCGTCCGACGATGTCTCGGCGGCAAACAGCTTAAACGGAAATACCGCTCCCCCGGTCACAAGCATAGCCAGCGTCAGAAAAAACGCGGTTACGCGGGCGCCCGTACGCAGACGAATGTCACGCGGTTTTATTCTGTTTTTATTGTTTTTCTCACGCATCATGCATCCTCCGCCTGCAATCGCAAGCATTACATCGGGCTGTTATTTTATGGTTAAAAGTCCGACAAACCCGGTCATTTCGAAAACTTCCATAACCATTTTCCGAACATTTGTCAGCGTAAGGCTGCCGCCTTTTTTGGTCATTGCCATATAAAGCAGTTTGATTATTCTGAGCCCCGCGCTTGACACATATTCCACGCCGCCCATATTCAGCACAACACTGCCGAATCTTTCGGCGGTCTGATTGAAAATTTTTTCAACCTCGGGAGAGGTAACCGAATCAAGTCTTCCTTCGAGCACAAGCTCGCCCTCTTCTCCGCGGTTTACAAGTTTAACCTTCATTGTTTGTGACCATTCCTTTTTCTGTTTTGAAAAGCTTTACGCAAATCGGATTGAATATGACCGAAATCAATATCCTCTCTTGCCGTGACTGCGCTTTCTGCGGTTATACTGAACAAGATCGTCAAGCGAAACATCTATGACCTTCTCATCGAAGGTTTCCATTGTTTCAATCGGAGTCGGCAAATCAATTTCGCCCGCCGCCGACTGAAGGAAGGACATAATGCTCATGCCGTCATCGGAATCGTCTGTTTCGGTATTCTCGCCGTTTATCTCATCTTCATTATTTTCGTCGCTTTCATCCGAAATCATGCCGCCGACAGGCTCTTCGCCGTTATCGATCGAAGTTTTTTCGGTTTTAACATCGGCAGCTTTTTCTTCGGCGGCCGTCTGCGTTGCGGCAGCGGATATTTCGTCCGCCTTTTCGGCAGGCGCTGCGGATTTTTCGGAAGCAACCGGTGCTTCGACCGTCTTAATGTCTTTGATGCGTTCGTCAACGGCATCTTCGACATTTCGCCTTATTTCACGTACAAGCGCATCATAGCTGAATTTGCTCAAAAGCTCGGTAAGAGCTTCGTTTGCCGAATTATCGGTCTGCCTTACGGGCGGCTGAATTTCATCGCGTCCGACAGTCGGTATCTTTTCTTCGGCTTTTACCGTTTCGGCTGTCGGTGTTTCTTCGGTTTCCTCGAAGAAGCATACATCCGAATCGGCTTTCTTGTTTTGCTCTTCCTCGTTGTATTTTTCTTCGCTTATCTCAACGAAAGATACAGACGAGCCGGACTGCGTGGTTTGGCTTTCTGCACGCTCGGTGCCGCCGTCACGCTGCTTTCTGTTTTCGAGATTTTTCTCGCGACTGTCGCCGACAACACTTTCCCAGGTTGCGGCTCCGTCTTCGCCCGAAAAATATCTGCTCGTGAAATTCTTTTCCTTGAACATCGCCGCAACATCATCGGGAACTTCCACTCTGAATGTTGTTCGGCTCATCGGGCTCATTACGGTAAATGCCTGTCCGCGCGGTGCGGTTGTTATCTGTTCCTGTTCAACCTCGTTTATTCCGCCCGCTTTTTCGTAAAGCTTGCAGAGATCCTGAATGTCGTTCGGTGCAAGTGCAAAAATAAAGCTGTACTGGCAGGCGTTTATAATCGCGGTTGACTTTCTCGAAATCTCTTCGCTTCCGACAAAATCCTTTATGTTCTGAGTTATGACTATCTGCATACCGTTATATTTACGGATACGTTTTGCAAGCTGGAACATAAAGTCGAGCGCAACCGGGAACTTGGTATCGATAAAGACGTGAGCCTCATCTATGACGACCACTATCTTGCGTTCAAGACCGTATTTTTTATTATAGTCGCGGTTTTTGATAATTTCGTTGTCGATATATTTCAGCACAAGCAGCATCTGCGCATTCGCGATTGTGCTGTTTCTGTTTGAAATAAGGCTCTGGAAGTTGAATACCGTGAAGTTCTCATCGGTTGTAATGGTAGACGGGCCGTTCCAAATATTGGCGTTGCGTCCGCCTGTCGAGAATTTCGCAACATAGTTCATCAGCGTGCGGAGAATCGTGCGTATATATTCGTTATCGGTACGCTGAAATTCGGAGAGGACGGTATCATACAAATCGTCGAAAACGGGATAATCTTCTGGGCGAAGTCTGCTGAGATCGGTTTCTCCGGTTATGCCGCGGTTTGTATACATTCTGTCGATAAGGCTGTTGAGATATTCAAGCGCGTCCTTATCGCAGTCGGGCAGTATCTGTCTGAAAAATTCTTCCAAAAACTGCAGATGTGTCGCATAGCTTCCCGACACGGTCGATCCGTCTGTTTCATCATCATCAAGCGCGGTAATGATCTGGAAGGGGTTGAGTCGGCCGTACTGCGCATTGCCGACGTTTATGAATTTGCCGTGCAGGTTTTCTGCGAGTTCGGTATACTCGTTCTCGGGGTCGAGAATAAAGATTTTGCAGTCCTCCGCCGCGAGATTGGTAAGCAGGCTCTTTGTGGCATACGATTTACCCGAGCCCGATTTACCGACGATAACCATATTCGAGTTGACTCTCTCACTGTCGCGTTTGAAGAAATCGATAAATACGGGAACGCCCTGACTGCTTCCGAACTTTATGCCGCCGACATCGGATACATGGGCGAAAACCCACGGGAAGCATGCCGCGAGCGAATTGCTCGGTATTCCTCTGCTCTGGCGAATCATGGGATCGTAGCCGCTGATCTGCGAGCCGATATAGGCCTGCATCTGATCGAATTCCATATTGTTAAGGCGGAATCCGTTTTCCTGATAGAGACGGCGCACCGTCTTTTTCATATTTGCGTAAGAGCTGCGGTCGGATTTCGGAGGCTGAACCATCAACTTATTTGCACGCGTTGCGGCAATATCGTAAACCGACACGTAGATGTTCACATCGAACAGCGATTCGTTATCCTGCTGAAGAGTGGAGAGAAGCTCGCCGAGAGTTTCGATATGGCTTTGCAGTTCTATACGCTTCGAGTCGACGCCTGTCGCCGCATACTGTCCGCGCAGTTCCTGAAGCGAGCGGTCTATGCCGCGCAGAGCCTTACCGCGTTCCATCGGGCGGCATTTTACAACTACTTTTGTTCCCGGCATCGACATAACGGTAGCAAGCCACGCGTCGCCGACAACCGTCGGATAGGTTACGACACGCATATTATGCGTGATTATGTGGTTTACCTCAATCGTGCGTGCCTTAATGTCGACCGACTGCGGTGTTGCCCAGTTCACATAGTCGGCGGGATCGACAGATTCGATTTCATGCTCATCGAAATCAAGTTCGTTTGTGTATCTCAAAAATACCGCAAGTTCTTTGTCATTAAGTCTTTTCGGTGTCATTTCGGCGGCGAAAAGCGTGTTAACCGCACTTTCGATCATATTGCGGAGCTGATTTTTATCGCTTTCGAAGAACACGAGATAGTAGAACGGCTCGATTACCTTATTGTCGCTGCACAGCTTTCGAACCTCGTTTATGCGGTCATAAAGTATCTCGATACGCGATTTGTACTCGTCCTCGGTAAGCATTCCGTTTTCGTATGACGCTTTCAGATTATCGAGTCTGTCGTATTCGAGCTGCAGATATTCGTCATAGATAATCGGACGTTCGATTTTCACGATATTCGCGCAGTAGTCGGCATTGACCGAACGGAGAACTCGTCCGAGACCGCCCTCTATCGCGTTGTTCCTGCGGAGCTGTCCGAAGAAGCGGAACTCAACGGGGGGAATTTCCAAAACCGCGCCGTAATATTTTCCGTCGTATTCGATAAAGCCGTCTTTGATTCCGGTAAATGCCGTAATGCGGCTTGTGGGCGCCGATTTTGCCGAATCGGTCTTCTTTCCGGATTTATCGGTTTTTTCGGATTTGACGCTTTCCGATTCGCCTTCGGGCTCGGAGACATTTTCGATATTTTCGATATTCTCCGAATTTTCGGCATTTTCGGCATTTTCGGTTTCTTTGCCGACCGTCTTCTTATCGGATGAGAATTTGCGCGTATATCCGAAATGGCGCACGATATGAAGCAGATAGGTGTAATTTGCAACCGTATCCGTTCTGACCAGAAGCCCCACCGTCAGCAGTCCGACCGCCAAAGCTATATACAGCTTTCCGGGCAGTGTCGACAGCAAGGCGAGCACAACCATTGACGCTCCGACAGCGCCGACAAGAATATCGGGCAGAGTGACACCCTTGAACAGTTCTATATCAACTTTTGTTTTACCCGGTATCAGTCTCATGTCGGGAGTTCACCGCCTTTTCTTTCAGTCTGTTTAATCATCCGCATATATCGCGGAATCAATGTCCTTGATTATTTTGATTGTTTTGGCTCATCTGAGACAGCGGATCCATTCCGGGAGCCACACGAACCATTGTTCTTCCGGGGCGCGGCGGAGGTACCTGTCTGTTCTGAGCGGGAGGATTGTTGTTATTGTTGTTATTGTTGTTGTTAAGATTATTATTGTTATTGTTTTCCGCAGGGGGATTGTTGACAATATTGTTGTTTTCGGCGGGAGGCTCAACTCTGACCGGATTTTCCTGAATCGGCTGCTGATTGTTATCTGCGGGCGCAACCTGCTGGTTGTTTTCTGCGGGTACTACCGGCTGATTGTTATCCGCGGGCGCAACCTGCTGATTGTTTTCTGCGGGTACCACCGGCTGATTGTTATCCGCAGGTACTACCGGCTGATTCTGCTGATTGTTGTTGGCAGGCGGATTCTGCTGATTCTGCCGATTGTTTGCGGGAGCTCTGTTAAGTGCGGGGGCGGGAGCTTTTGCCGCTCCCTTCTTGGCCGCCGGTCCTTTGTCCTTTGTTCCGCCCGACAATTTTCCGTTGCCTTTGCCGCTGTTTTTACCGCTGCCCGACGAACCGCCCGACGAGCCGCCCGATGATTCACCCGACTGACCGCCCGACTGCCGTCCGTTCGAACTGAACAGATTGCGCAGACCGCCGTCGTTTCTTCTCATGGCGCCTGTATCGCCGTATCCTGTGATACGGTTGCGGATATGACCGAGTGTGCCGCGCACGGTATCGCCCATTGCGCTGGCGCTGATTGCCTGAAATCCCGCGTTATCGGCAAGAATACCGGTGATAACGCCGCTTGCGCGCTTCGCGGTAGCCATACCGCCGAGGACGAGAACAACTTTTGCAACCAAATTGAGTATACTGCTGTCAAACAACACGAGATCGCTGCTGAGAATAATCGGAATGAAAATCAGCAGCACGCGCATGGCGACAAGCGTTCCGAACACACCGAAGCACTGCACGATAAACGCGGTCATCCACTGCTTGAATTTGCCGCCTTCATCGAGAGGCATTACGCCGATAAACGGCGGTGCGATCAGATAAAGGAAAATCATATTGAATATACGCGCGACGCAGTCGAATATGATTACGGCAAGATCCCATATCAGCTTGAACGCGACGAGATAGAGCATGATAAAATCAATGCTGCTTACATCGAAATCGCTTGAAATCTGCGCGTAATCGTAAATGCTCTTTTCGCCCATATAGTATGCGCCGCGCAGTGAGTCGTCAATCGCGGGATTCTGGTTATAAACCGGGTTCTTCGCAGCGTGCATTGTACACATGAGGAATATCATTCGGTCAAGCGGAACATTGCTGCCGTATCCCGTATACTGTCTTGTATAGGATTTGAGAGGTCCGAACGACGAATCGGTTTTCAGAAGCTCCATACAGTTGAGAATGGCATCCGATACCGATTTATGATAAACGTCGAAGCTCAGATCTTCCGAAAGGTCGGCGGCATTGACGATAGACTGAAGAGCCGACTGCCATGATTCGCCGCTGTCTTCGGTGGAATAGTAAAAATCGAAAACTCCCTGCTGTTCGAGATACTGCAGGTCGGCGCGTATATCGTTGTAACAGCTGTTGAGATTGTATCGGCTGTTATACGACGGAGTCAGCGAATAGTTCGCAATCGTATCGAGCACGCGCGCCATTGCGGCATACTGCTCATCGGTATATTCTATCGTATCTTCCTGTCCGAGATTCTCGGCATTATTGAAGATGTAGTTTATCTGAGTAAACAGTTTATTCGACAGCGAAAGCACGGCGTTGAAAATAAAGGTCATACTGACGATTATTATTATTCCCTTGAACATTCCGGTAAGAATGTCGCCGAGCGACTGTCTCATTTTATCGCCCGAATCGGCCGCCTTTTTCGCAACGGCTATAATCGCGAAGACAAAACAGAGCAGAATGCCGATGGCCGCCATTGCCCAGTATATGTTTTCGACAACGCTGTTGCCGAAGAACACATCAAGCAGCGACTGTGTCTT
>CAZHPU010000021.1:12667-15254 GCA_964534435.1 uncultured Lachnospiraceae bacterium
CGAACCTTGCTGATACCGCTTATTACCGAGAAGCACTCATTCATCACGCCGATAATCCAAGACAGTCCGGCGCCGATCATGTAGCAGATACGGTAAAAGGCTCCGGTAATACCGCTTGTAAACCATTCGCCTACGCTGCTAAGCTTATCTCCGATTGTATCTAACAAACTCATAATTTTTAATCCTCTGTAAGAAGGTCAATAGGTGTTCCGATTGATACCGAATCAGCGAACCCTCAATTTCTTTCTCGATACCGCAACATATATGACAACGGCGGCGGCAACGGCAACGGCAAGAGCAATAAAGAACCAGCTGTTGACATCGAAATAAATAAGGATTGTGAACGAATAACGGGTTATGTTTCCCGCGCTGTCCATCAGTACAATCTGATATTCACCGCTTTCGGTAAGCTCTTTCGAGTAACTTATCTTTTTGCCGTCAAGGGTGATTGTCATGCTTGCGCCCTCTTCGATATCGGCTATCGACACGGGTCCTCTTGCCTGATTTTTCGAGTCGAGCTCGGCAAGTGCAAGTGTCGGTGCGGTCGTATCGACGGTCACGTCAAGTTTATAGTTCAGCTTGTTTCGCGTGCATGAATATTCGATAACATAACGGCCTTCGTTTGTCATGCCGACATAGCCGCTTTCATACGAAATCTCCTCGCCGTCAAGCGTGGCTCCAGTTACCTTGAAACCGGTCGGCATGGTATATCCGGTCAGTTTGCAGGTGATGCTTCCGACAATCGTGAACTCGATTGCCTGATATTTCTGTCCGCCCACGGCAAGTTCAACCGTATAGCTGCCCGAATCCGAAATATGTGTCAAATCGGGGCTGTCCACCGCGTTTCCGTTGCGGTAAAGCGTTATGTCCACTCCCTCGTCGGAGGAAAGAGCGACGGCATTCTGAACTATCATTTTATCGGCGACCGAGCTGTAAAGCAGAGTGGAACTCGTGACTTTATAAACATACACCGATTTTTCTCTGTCGTAGTAGACACCGTCCGAAATTGTAACGCGGCTGCCGTCGCTTTCGGAAGATTCGTTTATCGGTTCGCCCGTTTCGGGATCGAGTTCACCGCTGTATCCGAAATCGGCGTGAACGGGAACGGCAAGCGCTCCTATCAGCAAAATTCCGGCAAGCGTCTGAATGAAGAAACGTTTTTTCATCTTACAGTCACGCTCCCTCCCCGAGTACCGTATTATTTCTTGTTTCCAAATCGTAATAGACTTTATCCGCGCGGAATACGTGACTGCGCATTTCTTCGGTATCCATCTGACCGCTTTCGTAATACGGGCATTTATAGCTCGGCGTATATTTCGTTTTAAGCGGATAGTTACCGAATGTAACGATGATGGCGTTTCCTGTGGATTCCTTATTATTGAGCTTCTGAAGCTCACTCGGATAGATAAGCGGACGCGTCTGCGTCTGAGAGGACACATTGACGTCTCCCTCTTTGCTTCCGAGAGAAGAAGATGTTGATGTCGTGCGTACCGTCATATTTCCGCACAGTTCGGAGAATTCCTTACAGGTTCCGATATCGTTTGATCCGATGAACATCTTCATGCCGCAGTTTGATTTGACGATGTCCGCGACCTTTTCACCGTAAACGTTGTTGAGCTGCGAATAGCTCTGAACGACCATATTAAACCAGATCTTACGCGATCTGCCGACCGTAATCATCTTATCGAATTTCTCGATTTTCGGCATATTACCGAACTCATCGAGTATGAAATAGACATTGCGCGGCAGGCTGAGATCCTCACGCGCGGTCGCAACTTTAATCAGCGCTTTATACATACAGAGCACGAACACCGATGCGAGCGCGTGACGTGTATCTTTTTCGTCGGGTATCTTCAAGAAAAGTGCCGTGGGGCGTTTCGCGAAGTTTGCGGCATCGATATCGGTTGCCGATGTCAGTCCGCAGAGTCCGCGGTCGTTGAACATATTCATCTTATCGAAGGCTATCGACATATAGCTCGACATGGTCTGGTCGGCCGCCGAAAGCACCTGACGGGAGAGCGATACCGCCTGAGAAAGCGGATTTCTGCCCTCAAAATATTCTTTAAGCGCCTTGAATTCGTTTTCGCTGTTTGACAGTGCCTTATTTATATTGAAGAAATTGAATTTTTCCTTTGTCATGCCGAGACGCGGATCCTCGCTGTCTTCAAGCATAGCAAGGCAGAGCGCCATAATAATCGAACGTGCGCCCTTTTCCCAAAGCGGATCTTTATCGTTTTCAATCGGACACATAACCGAAACAAGGTCGTTGAGATCTTCGAACATCTCATCGTATATCTTCTGTTTCGCAACCGTTATATCGTCCTGACAGTGGGTGGCGTCGGCATAAGCTCTGCCGTTCCACTCAATCCAAATCTCGCCCTCATCCGCGCTGCCGTCGGGCCGGGTAAGTTCGGGATAATCGGTCATCGCGTCACGGTGGGCCTTTATTCCGTCGCCGACATGCAGATAGTCCTGATACATATTCCATATGCTTTCGAGCGGATTCCAGCGGCTCGATGAATAGGTATCGCGGAGGTCGAGCAGCAGAACATCGTATCCGCGCTCTTTGAGAAATTTCGAGTGAAGC
>CAZHPU010000022.1:0-276 GCA_964534435.1 uncultured Lachnospiraceae bacterium
GCGACAGCAAGATTATCGATGCGTTAAAAAAATTCGGAGCTGATATTGACACGGCTGCAAAAGAAATAACCGTCCGCGGACATTCGGCGCTGAAATCGGCGGAGATTGACTGCGAGAATATTCCAGATCTTGTACCCATACTCGCGGTTGCCGCCGCGTATGCCGACGGCAAGTCTGTTTTTCACGGCATCGAACGACTCAGAATCAAAGAATCGGACAGAGTTCGGGCAACAATTTCGATGCTGTCGGCATTCGGAATATCGGCGGGAGCCGACT
>CAZHPU010000022.1:286-14491 GCA_964534435.1 uncultured Lachnospiraceae bacterium
GACTCGCACAGTCTTTGGGTAGTCGGAGGACGCCCGCGCGGCGGAGATATCGACTGCTTCGGAGACCACAGAATAGCAATGTCGGCGGCAGTCTGCGCAAGCCGCGCCGACGGCGAAACCGTAATACGCGGTGCAGACTGCGTTTCGAAATCATATCCGAAATTTTTCGACGATTTCTCGAAAAAACTCGGCGGCGCTGTTACGATTATTTAGGAAAACATATTTTATCTGTTTATCGTCAGGAGATTTTTTATGTCATCAACATTCGGAAGAAAAATCAAAATATCGGTGTTCGGGCAGTCACACAGCGAGGCGATAGGCGTCGTAGTCGACGGTCTTCCGTCGGGTGAACAAATAGACGAAAACGAGCTTGCCGATTTTATGGCGCGCCGTGCGCCGTCGGGTGCGTCATTCTCAACCGCGCGCCGCGAATCCGACAAGGCAGAAATTATCAGCGGACTTTTTAACGGGCGCACCTGCGGTGCTCCTCTTTGCGCGGTGATTGCAAACAAGGACGTAAAATCATCCGATTATGACATTATAAAAGACTGTCCGCGCCCCGGACACGCCGATCTCACAGGCTTTTTGAGGTACGGAGAGTGGCGCGACTACCGCGGCGGCGGTCATTTTTCGGGCAGACTTACAGCACCCCTTGCCGCGGCAGGCGGAATATGCAAACAGATTCTGAAACGCAGAGGCATAGATATCGGTGCGCACATATACAGAATTGCCGACATCTGCGACGCTCCGTATGATGCCGTCTTACTGTCCGAAAAAGATTTTTCCGAAAATCTTTCCGATTTTCCGGTACGGCTTGAATCTGCCGCGGCAGGCATGAAAAATCTTATCGAATCATGCAGATCGGGCGGAGATTCGGTCGGGGGAATAATCGAGTGCGGAGCGGTCGGTGTTCCGTCGGGTATCGGCGATCCGATGTTTGACGGCATTGAAAACCGACTTTCGGCGGCGCTGTTCGCGATTCCCGCCGTAAAAGGAGTCGAATTCGGCGAAGGATTCGGCGTTGCGGATCTCCGCGGCTCGCAGAATAACGACAGTTACCGAATGTCCGACGGCAAAATCGTAAGTCCTACCAATCACGCGGGCGGAATCGCGGGGGGAATTTCCACAGGCATGCCCATCCTTTTCCGCATAGCCGTAAAGCCCACGCCGTCAATCGCCGCGATGCAGGACAGCGTTTCGCTGTCCGAGCGTGAAAACCGCAGTTTAAGCGTTGCCGGAAGACACGACCCCTGCATTCTGCCCCGTGCCGTACCTGTCGCCGAGGCGGTCTGTGCGATCGTACTTGCCGATTTTTTACTGTAAGAAATTTTGAGATTATACGAAGAAAAGGGATAAAACATGGAAGAGTCAAATGAAAGCAAAGTCGGCGAGCCCGAAATTTCAAACAAGCAGACCGACCTTGATCTGCTTCGCGGAAAAATAAATGCGGTTGACAGTGAAATTTGCCGTCTGTTTGCCGACAGAATGGACATTGCTTTGCAGATAGCGGAGTACAAAAAGGCAAACGGGCTCGCAGTCCTTGACGGAGAGCGCGAACGCGCGGTTCTTTCGAGAGTTTCGGCGGCGGTCGGCGACAAATATGCCGAATATGCCGATCTGCTCTACCGAACGATAATGGAGCTGTCGCGCAGATATCAGCACACGGTTATGGACGGCGACAGTGAAAATTCTCTCAAATTTGCAGAGGCAATCGAGGAAACGCCGAAGATTTTTCCGAAAAGCGCGCGTGTTCTGTGTCAAGGATGCGAGGGGGCATATTCTCAGGCGGCGGCGGAAAAGCTGTTTGTTTCCCCGAACATAAAATTCGTAAGTTCATTTGACGAGGTTTTCAAGTCGGTCGAGAGCGGCGAATATGATTACGGTATTCTGCCGATTGAAAATTCGACTGCGGGCTCGGTAAATCTGATATACGATCTTCTTGTCAAATATAATGCAAAAATCGTGCGTTCGGTAAGGGTGAAAGTCGATCACAATCTGCTTGCGCCGATAGGTGCGAACATCGATGACATAAAAGAGATATATTCACATCCGCAGGCGATTGATCAATGTTCGCATTTTCTCGCCGAACTTTCAAAGAAAAACGATATTAAAATCATCCCGTACGAAAATACGGCATCTGCCGCAAAGATGGTCGCCATGTCGAAGGACAAAACAAAGGCGGCGCTTTCATCTTCTCACTGTGCCTCGATTTATCATCTCTCGATGCTTGCGGGAGGGGTGCAGAACAGCGACGGCAATTTCACAAGATTTATCTGCATAGCCAAAAAACCGATGATTTTCCCGGGATCAAACAGAACATCGGTCATGATGATTCTTCCGCACCGCCGCGGCGCTCTTTTCTCGGTTATGTCCTCCATTCAGGCGGCGGGTGTAAATCTTATAAAGCTCGAAAGCCGACCGGTTCCCGGAAGTGATTTCGGATTCATGTTCTATTTTGACATAGAGGAATCGATGTATTCGGAAAATCTTCCGCTGCTCCTCACAGAGCTGCAGACAAAATCCGATTATTTCAAATATCTCGGCACATATCTTGAACAAATATAGCTGAAAGGTCGATTGACAATGGCAAAATACGGGCTTATCGGAGAGAAGCTCGGTCACAGTTTTTCTCCGCAGATACACAGCCTGCTCGGCAACGGCGAATACTCTTTAATCGAGATTCCGAAAAGCGAAATAAACGATTTTTTCAAAAAGCGTGATTTTTGCGGCATCAATGTAACCGTGCCTTACAAGAAAATTGCATTTGCCGCATGCGAACACCATTCGGCCGCCGCCGCGGCGGTCGGAAGCGTCAACACGGTTATTAAATGCGCCGACGGAAGTCTGTACGGCGACAACACCGATATTTTCGGATTTGAATATCTGCTCGACCGTGCGCACATCGATGTCTGTCGAAAAAAATGTTTGGTATTCGGAAACGGAGGTGCCGCGGCGACCGTAAAATCGGTTTTGAGCGGACGGGGAGCAGATGTTGCCACCGTCTGCCACGCCGATAACAATGACGCCCGGCTCGCGGAGCATTTTGACGACACGCGTATAATCATAAACGCAACTCCCGTGGGAATGTTTCCGCACTGCGGAGAATCACCGACAGAGCTTAAAAAATTCGGCTCGCTTGAAGCCGCTGCGGATCTTATCTACAATCCGCGCCGAACAGATTTTATACTTGAAGCCGAAAGTCTCGGCTTGAGATATTCGGCAGGTCTTCCGATGCTTGCGGCTCAGGCGGTAAGATCGGATGAGATTTTCTTCGGCAGAAAATCGGCGCCCGACACGATAGACGCAATCATCGAGCATATCGAGCGTATGACCGCGAACATTGTGCTTATAGGCATGCCCGGATGCGGAAAAACGACAGTCGGGGGAATAATCGCGAAGCGCACGATGCGTAATTTCATAGACATCGACCGTGAAATCGAGTCGGCAAGTCAAAAATCGATTCCCGAAATATTCTCTGAGTCGGGTGAGAGCGGTTTTCGAACGCTCGAAAGCCGCGAAATCGAAAATCACTGCAGTTTGCAGACCGGGTCGGTAATATCAACCGGGGGCGGTGCGGTTACCGTCGACAAAAATATTTCCGTCATAAGACGGAGCGGAGTTGTCTTTTACATAGACAAGCCGATATCGACGCTCGCGGTCTCGGGCAGACCGCTGTCAAAGCCCGAAAATCTCGGACGAATGTACGAGGAAAGGCTTCCTCTCTACAAAAAGTGCGCCGATTACACGGTTACAGGCGCAACATCTGCGGAGATCGCGGACAAAATATGCGAAATTCTGTCGGATATCGGACTGTAAAAGCGATATAAGAAAGGCATAATAATGAAAATACTTGTCATTAACGGGCCGAACATCAATCTTCTCGGTCTCAGAGAGCCCGAAATCTACGGAAAGAAAAATTACGGCAGTCTTATCGAATTCTGCCGTCGGACGGCAGAGTCGCTGTCCTGCGGCATAGATTTTTTTCAATCAAATCACGAGGGAGCTATTGTCGACAAAATTCAGGAGGCCTACGGGACATTTGACGCGATAGTCATAAATCCCGCCGCCTACACACACACATCGGTCGCAATTCTCGATGCGCTGAAAGCGGTAAGCATACCGACGGTCGAGGTGCATCTGTCGGATATTTCGTCACGTGAGGAATTCCGCAAATTTTCTTATGTTTCACTTTATGCGGAGAAAACAATCTACGGAAAAGGGTTCGACGGATACGCGGACGCAATTTCGTATCTCTGCGAAAAATACAAGGACGGTAAATCCTAACAAATTTATAAAAGAGGGGAAACGATATGAAAAGCTTTTTTTCGGGCAACCATGAAATTCCGCGCGTATACAGCGAAGAGGTAAGAAAAAAGCTGCATGATGCCGCAGGTCTTGACGACGAGACAAATTACACAAAAGAGGACATACTGTCCGACAAACTGAAAGACGCCGAATATATGTTTTCGACATGGGGAGCACCGATTCTGACCGAATCCGAAATCGCGGAACATCTGCCGATGCTGAAATGCGTATTCTACGGCGCAGGCACGGTGCAGTACTTCGCGCGCCCCTATTTTCATCGGAATATCCGCATATTTTCGGCATGGGCGGCAAACGGCGTTCCGGTTGCAGAGTACACCGCATCGCAGATTTTGCTGGCGAACAAGGGATTTTTCCTCGCCTGCCGCAGATGTCAAAAGGACAGACACAGCGCCGCAAGCTATGCGCTCGGCGGAATGCCAGGCAATTTCAAAACAAAAGTCGGGATAATCGGTGCGGGTATGATCGGGAAAATGGTCATAAAGCGTCTTAAACAGGACGGCATCATCCCGATTGTATATGATCCCTTTCTGTCGGACGAAAAAGCCGCCGAACTCGGTGTGGAAAAAGCCGAGCTTGCCGAAATTTTCTCAACCTGCACGGTTATAAGCAATCACGTTGCAAATCTTCCTTCGACTGTCGGAATGTTTGACTATTCCCTTTTTTCACAGATGAAGAAAAATGCGGTATTTATCAACACGGGGCGCGGTGCGCAGGTTGTGGAGGACGATCTCATCAGGGCATTGAAAGAAGAGCCCAACCGCTCTGCGGTGCTTGACGTTACATATCCCGAACCTCCGTCACAGGACAGCGAGCTGCTAAGTCTTGAAAACGTATTCCTCACTCCCCATATTGCGGGTTCATCGGGCGGTGAACTTGAAAGAATGGGAGATTATATGCTCGGTCAATTTGAAAAAGTCATACGCGGTGAGAAATGTGAATACGAAGTCACCGAAGATATGCTCGCCACAATGGCATGAGAGGTGTTAATATGTTAGGCCTTGTTTCGATTTCATTTCGCGGCAGCACTCCCGCCGAAATCATCAATGCGGTTAAAAAAGCAGGTCTCGACGCGATAGAATGGGGCGGCGACATTCATGTTCCGCACGGGGATACAAAAAAAGCCGACGAAGTATGCAGAATGTGCAAGGATTTTGGAATATCGATTCCCGAATACGGATCGTATTACATTATCGGGCAAAGCGAACACGATTTATACAAGAAAGTGATTGAGTCATGTCATGCTCTCGAAACAGACTGTGTACGTGTCTGGCCGCTTCAAGGCAAATGCGGCGATACGGTCGACAGCGCTCTGTATGAAAAATGCGTGGCCGATGCGGCGGCAATCTGCGATGAGGACAAAAGCATTACCGTCTGCCTTGAATGTCATCCGATGTCGCTGACCGACGAATATCACAATGCTCTGCGTTTTCTGCGTGATGTCGGCAGAGACAATCTGAAAATGTTTTGGCAGCCAAACCAATACAAACCGTTTGACTACAACACCGATGCGGCAAGAGCGCTGAAAGACTATGTAAAATCGGTACACACCTTTTCATGGGACCGCGAGCGTCATTATCCGCTTGAAAAGATGAAAAAAGAGTGGAGCGAATATATTTCGATTCTCGGAAGAGATAAAAACTACATGCTCGAATTTATGCATGACGGGAAGATAGAGTCACTTGACTCTACCGCCGAAACTCTGAAAAGCCTGTTTATCGGGCAATGATTTTATAAAATCAAAATCTCCGCAGCTTAACAGCTGCGGAGATTTTTCGGTTTTTATTTTTTATAGTAGTTTATAAGGCATCCCGCAAGCAGAATATCGCGTTCATCGGCGGTCAGATTTTCGAGTTTCAGTTTCACATCGGACACGCCGCCGTTCGAAATCAGCTTCGCGTTCAGGCTGTCGGCACCCGAACGAAGAATTTCGCGGAGATTTTCAATATAAATATAATCGCCGGTCTTGAATGTCGAAATATCAAAATCCACGGTGAACGGAAGCATTCCCCAGTTTACGAGATTCGAGCGGTAACGTTTTGTCGCGTATTCGTTTGCAATATTTGCGACACCGCCGAGCACGCGCTGACAGGATGCGGCCTGCTCTCTTGCCGAGCCGTCACCCGGTTTTACCGCGCAGACGACCGTACCGAGCATCGTTTTTTCGGAATCAATGCCGAGAATCTTCGGAATTTCATCGAAAATTTCGCCGACATACTCGCCCGCTCTGCGTTTTTCTTCAAATGCTCTGATTTCTTTGGCACGTCCGACATAGAGCGGATCTTTTCTCGAAAGCGCGAAAGAAGCGAGTTTTTCGGGATTTGAGCGGTAGGATGAAGTTTCGCCCGAAGGTATCAGCTCATCGGTTGTTGTGACCGCATCGGTGATAACCGATGCGACTTTTATGAGCAGTGCATCGGGTGCGGGCTGAAATTCGGGCCAATCGGCGATGTTCGGGCCGAATTTGAGCGGCAGATCGTGATTCGGATGTCCGAATCCGTTATAGACTCTGTTTTTATAGGCGCTGTCGTCATAATGATAGCAGGGTTCACTGTAATCTATGTCAAGTTCGGTGGCGGCAGTCAGCATTCCCCCGTTTGCCGCCGTTGCGGCGATAGAGCGTGAATCCATAAGCGCGACCGCGGCAATCTGGCGATCACCCGGCTTCGATCCTTCCCTGTTCGGGAAATTTCTTGTTGTATGTCTTATCGAAAGTCCGCCGTTTGACGGAACATCGCCCGCGCCGAAGCAGGGACCGCAGAAAGCGGTTCTGAGAATCGCGCCCGCATCGACGAGTGTCGATGCTCTGCCGCTTTTTATGAGTTCGGCAAAAGTCGGCTGTGATGCGGGATAGACCGAAAGTCCGAATCCGCCGCTTCCGACAGATTTTCCTTTCAGAATATCGGCTGCCGCGCAGAGATTTTCATATGAGCCGCCAGCGCAGCCCGCAATAACTCCCTGATCGACGAAAAGTCTGCCGTCGCGAAGTTTTGAGCGAAGATCAAGCGCGCCGTGAGGAACCGAAAGCTCTTTTTCGGCCGTTTCCTCGGTATAGGAGAGAATATCCTCGGCATTTTCATTAAATTCCCTTATTGTGTAGGCATTTGACGGATGGAAAGGAAGAGCTATCATCGGCTCGATTTCGGACAGGTCGATTTCGACAAGGCGGTCATAGCAGGCTCCGTCAATCGGAGAGAGCTTGCGGTATTCGCCCACTCTGTTATGAAGTTTGAGATATTCCTCGGTTTTTTCGTCTGTTTCCCAAATCGATGAAAGGCAGGTCGTTTCGGTGGTCATAACGTCAACACCGCAGCGGAAATCCATTGAAAGATTTTTTATTCCCTCGCCGACAAATTCGAGTATGCGGTTTTTTACAAATCCCGATTTGAATGTCGCACCGACGAGTGCAATCGCAACGTCATGCGGCCCTACGCCGGGCTTCGGCTTGCCGATAAGATGTACCGCGACAACTTCGGGACGCGGTATATCATATGTTCTTCCGAGAAGCTGTTTTACAAGTTCGGGGCCTCCCTCGCCTACGGCAAGCGTTCCGATTGCGCCGTAACGTGTGTGAGAATCCGAGCCGAGTATCATTTTGCCGCATCCGGCAAAACATTCCCTCATATATGAATGAATAACCGACTGGTGAGCGGGCACGAAAATGCCGCCGTATTTCTTTGCCGCCGAAAGTCCGAACATATGGTCATCTTCGTTTATCGTTCCGCCGACCGCGCAAAGCGAGTTATGACAGTTTGTCAGCACATAAGGCACCGGAAAATCGACAAGTCCGGACGCACGAGCCGTCTGAATTATTCCGACATAGGTAATATCGTGAGACGCCATCGCGTCGAATTTGATTTTAAGCTCTTCTTTTTTACCCGACTTGTTGTGAGCGTCGAGTATGCGGTATGCCATCGTGAGATCTCTCGCGTTTTCGCGGCAGTTATCGACCGCCTCGACAAAACCGCCGTTTTTATAATACACCTTTTGGTTTACAAGTTTTATCATCATTATATTCCCCGTCAATCGTATAATGCTTTATTTTATCATATTATCCGCTGATTTTCAAGCTTTTTTTCGTATATCGGCCGTTTGACCGAAAAAAATTTGGCAAATAAAAAAATGTTTTGCATTTTAATTTTTGTGTTGACTATTTTATATAAATCTCTTGACACAAACCGCATTTTGTGCTACAATATCAAATGTAAAGAAAAAAGCAAATCAGAGGAGACGGGAGAGACCGAAAATGGGAAAAAATGTTTATTCGCTGGTGCTTTCGGATGATGTCGTTGCGGCAGTCGACCGAATGGCATACATGAAAGGGCTGTCGCGGTCGGGAATGATCAACGAACTGCTCGCATCGGCTGTTTCGTATACAACACCCGAAATGTGGATACGAACCGTCATTTCGAAAATCGAAGGCGGGCTCGGAAGCGGAACATTTATTCAGATGCAGTCGGGTGCGAACGCATATTCGATGCGGTCGGCGCTTGCCTACAAATATAATCCGTCTCTGCGCTTTTCGGTTGAGCTTTACCGTAACCGCGAACGCGCCGACACTGTCGGAGAAATAAAAATATCTCTCCGAAGCAGAAGTGCCGAACTTATACTTCTTTTAATCAAATTCTTCGGTCTTTGGCAGACCGTCGAGTCGGCTTACCTGCCGTCTGTCGAATATCTGTTCAATGACGGGAAAATCATTCGTTCGCTGAAACCGTCCGATCCCGAAGCGTCCGCGGAAGAAACAGGCGATTCGATAGGCAGATTTGCGGTCTGCGTTAACAAGGCCATTGAAGCATATTTTACCTCGTATGACCGCGAAAGCGATGCAACCGAAAATCGGCTTCGCGAAATCTGCGCCGAATATTATAAGTCGGGCAAAATCACGGTATAGTCCGGCCGCAAATCTTTACGAAAATAGAATGAAAGGAAATGAAGATATATGAACATTCAAAAATATACCCAAAAATCTCAGGAAGCGGTACGTGACGCGCAGTCGCTTGCCGAAGAATACGGCAACCAGCAGATTTGTCCCGAACACATTCTCTGCGCGCTTATCACTCCGTCCGACGGGCTCATTTATGAACTTGCACGCAAAATGGGGGCAAGTCCCAACGCAATACGCGCCGAATGTATCGATCTTATAGAATCGCTGCCGAAAGTTCAGGGCGGCGACATATATCTGTCGCGTGAGTCCGCCGATCTGCTGAACGCCGCCGAAAGCGAAGCCGACAACATGCACGACAGCTATGTTTCAACCGAACATCTTATGCTCGGAATATTCGACAAGGGCGGCTCGAAAGTCAATGACATTCTGAAACGCAACAAAATCACCCGTTCGGAGTTTCTGAAAGTTCTGAAAGAAGTCCGCGGAAACCGCTCGGCCGATTCGGACAATCCCGAGGCGACATACGATGTTCTGAAAAAATACGGTACCGATTTGTGCGAGCGCGCAAAAGCACAGAAGCTCGATCCGGTTATCGGCAGAGATGAGGAAATTTCAAACGTCATCCGTATTCTGAGCCGAAAGACGAAAAACAATCCCTGTCTTATAGGTGAGCCGGGTGTCGGTAAGACGGCGATAGCCGAAGGTCTTGCACAGCGTATTGTCAAGGGCGATGTCCCCGCAAATCTTAAAGAGACAACGCTGTTCTCGCTTGATATGGGTGCGCTTGTCGCGGGTGCGAAATTCAGGGGAGAATTCGAGGAGCGTCTTAAAGCGGTGCTCAACGAGGTCAAGAGCTCGGAAGGAAAAATTATTCTTTTCATCGACGAGCTGCACACGATAGTCGGTGCGGGCGCAACCGAAGGATCGATGGATGCGGGCAACCTGCTGAAGCCTATGCTCGCGCGCGGTGAACTGCACTGCATCGGTGCGACAACGCTGAACGAATACAGAAAGTACATTGAAAAAGATGCGGCTCTCGAACGCCGTTTCCAGCCTGTGCTCGTTCCCGAGCCGACGGTTGAGGATACGATATCCATTCTCCGCGGTCTGAAAGACAGATATGAAGTTTATCACGGAGTTAAAATTCACGATAACGCGCTTATTGCGGCAGCCGTACTCTCAAACAGATACATAACCGACAGATTCCTGCCCGACAAGGCAATCGACCTTGTCGATGAAGCGTGCGCGATGATCAAATCCGAGATGAATTCGATGCCGCATGAGCTTGACGAGGTAAGACGCCGTATCATGCAGCTTGAAATCGAGGAAGCGGCGCTCAAGAAGGAAACAGACAAACTTTCCGCCGACAGACTTGCCGAGCTTCAAAAAGAGCTTGCCGAACTGCGTGAGAAATTCAACGCGATGAAAGCAAAATGGGAAAGTGAAAAATCGACAATCAGCAGAGTACAGAAGCTGCGTGAGGAAATCGAATCTGTAAACGAGCAGATTGAAAATGCTCAATCTGCGCGCGGATACGATTTGTCGAAAGCCGCCGAACTGCGTTATTCCACTCTTCCCCGTCTGCAGAAAGAGCTTGAAGAAGCCGAAAAATCCGAAAAGAACGATTCTTACGGTTTCCTGCACACGAGTGTAACCGAAGAAGAAATTGCATCCATTGTCGCAAAATGGACCAAAATCCCGGTATCGAAGCTTATGGAAGGCGAAAAGGAAAAGCTGCTTCGTCTGCCCGAAACAGTTCACAAACGTGTCATCGGTCAGGATGAGGCGGTCGATGCGGTCTGCGATGCGATTATCCGTTCGCGTGCGGGCATACAGAACCCCAACCGTCCTCTCGGATCGTTCCTCTTCCTCGGTCCTACCGGTGTCGGTAAGACAGAACTTGCGAAAACGCTTGCCGACATACTTTTCGATGATGAAAAGGCAATGATACGTATCGATATGTCCGAATATATGGAAAAGCATTCGGTAGCAAGACTTATCGGAGCGCCTCCCGGATATGTCGGATACGATGAAGGCGGTCAGCTTACCGAAGCGGTTCGCCGCCGTCCCTATTCGGTTGTGCTTTTCGATGAAGTCGAAAAGGCACATCCCGATGTATTCAATGTACTGCTTCAGGTGCTTGATGACGGCAGAATAACCGATTCAAAGGGCAGAACAGTCGATTTCAAAAACACGATAATCATACTTACCTCCAACCTCGGATCGGACATTCTGCTTGACGGCATCAAGCCGGACGGCACAATAGACGAAAAAGCGCGTGACGAAGTAAACGCTCTTCTTAAAAAGTATTTCCGTCCCGAATTTCTCAACCGTCTTGACGAGATAACCTGCTTCAAGCCGCTTGCCAAAGGCGACATCGAAAAGATTGTCGATCTCATGCTTGCCGATCTCAAACATCGTCTTGATGACAAGCATCTGATTCTCGACGTTACCGATTCGGCAAAAGAAAAAATCATCGACGAGGGCTATGATCCGATTTACGGTGCCCGTCCGCTGAAGAGATACATTCAGTCGAAGGTCGAGACGCTTATCGCGCGTTATATTCTCGAAAAAGATCCCGCTGCGGGCGACAAGCTGACTGTCGATGTCGACGGCGACACGCTCTATGTGAGATAAAAACAAAAAAATCGTCTCTGCAAAGAAGCAGAGACGATTTTTTTACATTATATATTATTTTTCGATTGCGGCGCGGCGTGTCATAAGCTTATAGAGACGCTCGCGGTCGAATTTTTCACGGCGGTCATATGAATAGATGCCGTTCTTTTCCTGCATTACGTCGGTAAGCTGAGTGTAGCAGAATCCGCACATTTTCGGGTTATCGAGAAGTGCGTTGACGAAGCCTTCTATGCGGTAATATACCTCTTCGATCGATTTGGGCGCGTTTCCGTAGCCCCATCCTTCCGAGCCGTCGCTGTCGATATCCCAGTGTGTTCCGCCGAATTCGGACACGAAGTAAGGCTGTCCTTTATATGTGGACTTATCGTTGAAGCAGCAGTATACCTCGCCCTCTCCGGTAATGAGAGATTTATAGCGTTCGGCGAATGTTTCGGGGTTCTGATCGTAATCATGAACATCGAAGATATCGGTCTTATCGCCGTGTGTCCATCCGGAAGAATCGATAATCGGACGCATCGGATCGATTGCACGTGTAACATCGTAAACCGTTGTGAATATCGGAACGAGGCGGTTATTCTGAGTTTCGTTAAACGGACACCAGCCTATGAGTGCGGGGCTGTTATAGTCACGTTCAACCGCCTCGAGCCATTCGGGAAGCATCGAAAGAAGTGCGGCTCTGTCGCCTACATCAAGTCCCCAGTTGGGATATTCGCCCCAAATAAGGTATCCGAGATGGTCTGCCCAGTATGAGTATGCGGGTTCAAACACCTTCATACGCACACGCGCGCCGTTGAATCCGACTGCCATCGACATTTCGATATCCTTTTTGATGTCCTCTTCGGTCGGTGCGGTATAAATTCCGTCGGGATTATAGCCCTGATCGAGAACAAGTCTCTGATATATCGGGCGGTCGTTAATCTCTATCGCATATCCCTTTATGGCGACCTTTCTCATACCGAAATATGTCTTTACGCTGTCCTCTCCGACAGAGATTTCGAGATCGTAAAGTTCGGGAGTTTCGGGGAACCAAAGGTGCGGATGTTCAATCGGAAGAGAAAATTCCGCGTATCCCTTACCGCATTCAACGCTGACCGATGCGACCTTTTCGCCTTTATACGAAGCGGTGGCTGTGAGTTTGCCATCATAGCACTTGTTAAGGCCGATAACGGCAAAAAGCTTGCTGTTGTCGACATCGGGTGTGAGTTTAACCTTTGCGACATAGACATCGGGAACATATTCAAGCCATACGGTCTGCCATATACCGGTGCAGCGTGTGTAGTCGGCGGCAAAATTGTAATAGCGCATGCACTGTTTACCGGTCGGCTGGAGTCTGTCGCGTGTATCGTCAAATGCGTAAACGACAACGCTGTTCTCGCCGTCGGTCAGGCTGTCGGTAATATCAAACTCGAAAGGCGTATAGCCGCCGGTATGTTTTCCGACAAGTTTACCGTTAATCCATACTTGGCTTCTGTAATCGACGGCGCCGAAATGAATCAGCACGCGTCCGCTTTTCCAGGAATCCGGTATTTCAAATGTTCGGCGGTACCAAACCGCTTTCATAAAATCGACATATTCGAGTCCGGAAAGTTTGCATTCGGGGACGAACGGAACAATGATTTCGCTGTTAAAATCGGTTCTTTCCCAGAATTTGCGTTCGTTGCCGGTATCCGAATGGTCAATCTCAAACTGCCATTTGCCGTTAAGGTTCATCCATTCGTCACGCACGAGGCGGGGACGGGGATATTCGGGACGCGGGATAGAATTTGTGTTTGCAATCATATTTTTCTCCTTTTATTTGTTTTTATTTATAGGCTGATTTTACTTTTCAATCGCCGCTTTGCGGCTCATTATCTTTCGTGTGCGCTCGAAATCGTATTTCTTTCGTCTGTCTTCGGTAATAAATCCGTTGCGTTCTCTTTCCGCCGAATCGCACCACTGACAGTAGCAGAATGCACACATTTTTTTGTTATCCATAAGGATATCAACATGTTCCTTGAAGCTCTTATAGAAGCGTTCGAACTCTTCTTCGGTCGGCTCATGAGATTCAATATCGACCGCCGACGCACCGAATTCGGACACAAAATAGGGCTGATTTTCATAAGGCGCAGGCGGAACTTTACCCCAGCCGTGGCTTATATACACCTCTCCCTCGCCCGTATTCAGCGATTCGTAGTGCTTTGCGAACTCAATCGGATCGCCCGTATAATCGTGCGCGTCATATATATCGGTTTTGATATGAATCCATCCCGATGTATCGATAAACGGTCTCATCGGATCGATTGCCTTTGTTACATCGTAAAGGAAAATATAGAGCCTTTCAAGGCGGTATGCGGTGACCTCGTTTCCGGGGCACCAGC
>CAZHPU010000023.1:0-14308 GCA_964534435.1 uncultured Lachnospiraceae bacterium
CGGAAGTGAAAATAGGCTGGATTTTAATGCTGTTGCAAAACATATTTTCAGTGGATATATAGGTGATGATTGTCATATTGTTTTACCGTCTGATCCGCTGCGAGATTATATGGCATCAAATATTGTTTTTTTGCGGCGATAGGATGCCTGTGTCTGTTGTCTTATATGAATATTATCGGCATGTATTGGTACAGCCTATCCATACAAAAACTGAATGTAATAAAATATATAAATTAAATGATGGTGAAATAGAACTTATAAGGGAGAGGGCAAATGAAAAAATTTAACATTTTTGCAATTTTCTGTATAATGATCATCATGATATTGACAACTTCAACTATCGTTTCCGCGACCGGCAATAAAGCATATGGAAATATCGATTATGGATGCAAGAACTATTTGAATCCGATTAAAGATAAGGCGTGGTCTACGATAACGTATAACGGTGACAAACCCGTTTCAAACTATCTTTATGTTTCGATGAGAGTTCAATATCAAGAGGGCGTACATTTTTACTGGGAATCACCTCTTGAGGATGGAGGATATAATCGTTCAAAAGCCGAAGTGTCACGTTGGAGGTATAGCTTAATGGCTATTGAGACAACATTCAAGGCTACCTCCGCAGGCTGTCCGAACTTTTCAAAAGTTGTAACAGTTCATAACTGATTAATAATCCGAGATAAAATAAAGTTCATAGGGAATAATAATTGAAATTATCACCATCACTTGATTTATTGTGAGGACATATTTTTTAATTGTTTTGCATTATCTTACCTTTACAAAAAAGAAAAAAAGAAAAATCCGGATGAATCCATCCGGATTTTTTTGGTGGAGACAATTGGAATCGAACCAATGACCTCATGCATGTCAAGCATGCACTCTAACCAGCTGAGCTATGCCTCCGACGCTATGAATAATATCATAAATCATTTCAAATTTCAATATGTAATTGTAAACAAAAAAATCAGCCATTATTTGTTTATAATGACATTTGATAAAAAAGCATAATTTATGAAAAACTTTATAACTTGACATTTTGGCTGTATATGATATAATTCAAAAAAGGATGTGATTATATGAAAATAAAGGATATTATTACAGAAAAATCAAGACCGTCACTCTCGTTTGAAGTTTTTCCGCCTAATTCATCGTCGAAAGTTGAATCTATCACAAATGCTGCTATGTCAATAGCATCATTGAAACCCTCATTCATGAGTGTAACATATGGAGCGGGGCGCGGGTCAACCGAATTTACCGAGTCAATCGCGTCAAATATACAAAAATCAGGAATATCAGCACTTATGCATTTAACTTGCGTCGGTGCATACGAGCAGAATATTACCGAATTGTTGAAAAGGTTCAAAACCGAAAAAATAGAAAATATTCTTGCCCTGCGAGGTGATATACCCGACGGAAGCAGTCCATCCGATTATTCCCATGCCTCCGACCTTATTAGGCTCATTAAATCAAACGGAGATTTCTGCGTTGGCGGGGCTTGTTATCCTGAAGGACATCCCGAATCCGCTTCTTTATATGATGACTTGGAATATTTGAGATTAAAAGAAGATTGCGGATGTGATTTTCTGACTTCACAAATGTTTTTTGATAATAATATTTTCTACAATTTTATGTATAAACTCAGGGATGCGGGCATTAGTTTGCCTGTTGTTGCGGGTATAATGCCGGTTACCAATCCAAGCCAGATAAATCGTATCTGTAAACTTACTGGAATGTGCATACCGCCGAAATTCAGACAGATAGTTGACAGATACGGAAAAAATCCGGATGCGATGAAACAGGCGGGAATAGCTTATGCAACAGAACAGATAATTGATCTGTATGCAAATGGGGTAAATGCCGTTCATGTTTATTCTATGAACAAAGACGATATCGCAGGCAAAATTGTTCAAAATCTATCGTATATTATCGGATAGCATTTTCAAATCGAAATAATAATTGTTGCTTTTGGGAGAACGGCTATGAGAACAGATATTTGTAAAAAAATACAAAACGGAATTTTTTATTTAGACTGCGGAATGGGAACTTCCTTGCAAATGTCGGGATATGATATCTCGAAAGGTACCGAAATTCTCAGCCTTGTTCATCCCGACGCTATAATGAAACATCACATAGAGGGTTATAAGGCCGGTAGCGATCTTGTATACACCAATACATTCGGACTAAACGGTATCAAATATTCAATGGATCAGCTTGAAAAAATGCTTAATTCATCACTGGCTGCCGCAAATTCCGCGCGAGATTCGTTAGCGGAAAATGAGCGTGAGCTGTATATCGGATTGGATATCGGTCCGACAGGGAAGATGCTTGCGCCGTTAGGTGAACTTTCTTTTGAGAACGCAGTATCGGCTTTTGCCGATGTAATCCGACTCGCCGATCCGTCAATGTATGATGTTATCATTATAGAGACAATGACAGACTGCCTTGAAACAAAGGCGGCTGTTATTGCCGCAAAAGAAAATTCGGATAAACCGATATTTGTAACGAATGTATATGATAAGCACGGAAGAACGTTAACAGGCTCAAACTGTGCCTCAATGGTCGCTATGCTTGAAGGATTGGGAGTCAGTGCACTCGGATTAAATTGCTCCTTGGCTCCCGATGAAATGATTGATGTTGTTAAGGAACTTGCAGTTTTTTCCTCGGTACCTTTAATTGTGAAACCCAATGCCGGACTGCCCGATGTTTGTGACGGAAAATATATATATAATATTACACCGGATGAATTTGCGAATAGTATGGTTAACATCGTAAATGCGGGTGCTCATATTATCGGAGGCTGCTGCGGCACAAATCCGCAGTTTATTAAATCTGTTGTTTCAAAGACAAAAAATCTCTCTGTTTTGCCGATAACCGATAAGCAAAAAACTGTTGTATCTTCATATACACATGCGGTATGCCTAAACGGGAAAACAATTCCAATCGGAGAAAGAATCAATCCCACAGGTAAATCAAAACTGAGAAATGCACTTAAAAATTCGGACTTTTCATATATAACATCAGAGGCAATAGGGCAAGCCGAACACGGTGCGAAAATATTGGATGTTAATGTAGGCTCTGCCGAAATTGATGAAACGTCAACGATGCAAAATGCTATTAAAGCAATTCAGGAAGTGTGCGATTTGCCTCTTCAAATTGATAGCAATAATTCGAGCGCTATTGAAGCGGCAATGCGTGAATATAGGGGAAAACCGCTTGTAAATTCGGTAACCGGAAAAACAGAAACAATGTCCGCTGTTTTTCCTCTTGTAAAAAAATACGGCGGTGTTGTAGTCGGTTTGACAATCGATGAAAAAGGTATTCCCGAAACAGCAGATGAAAGAATAAAAATTGCTCTTAAAATAATTGCAAATGCTTCGGAATACGGAATAAATAAAAAAGATATAATAATCGATCCGCTTTCAATGGCACTTTCCGCGACTCCAAATGCAGCTGTTGTTGCGTTGGAATGTATAAAACGTCTTAATACTATGGGCATATGTACAATTCTCGGAATTTCCAATATTTCGTTCGGACTACCCAATAGGGATTATTTGAACGGCGCCTTTCTGTCTGCTGCAATGTGTGCGGGCTTATCGGCAGCTATAATCAATCCGTATTCCGATTATGTTATGAACGCATTTCGCGGCATGAATGTAATTCTTAATAAAGACATAAATTGTGAAGAGTATATTTCGTCTGCGCTATCATTAAGTGCAGAATCTAAAAATGAAATCATTTCGGCAAAATGCGATACAATTTCGGGGGCGATTATAAACGGTTTGTCCGATAAGGCGAAGAAACTCACAGAAGAAGCACTTACAGTTAAAAATCCGATTGATATAATAAATACGGATATTATTCCTGCTCTCGATATTGTGGGTAAAGATTTTGCTGAAAAAAAATTATTTTTACCGCAGCTTTTAATGGCGGCAAATGCCGCAGGCAGTGCTTTCGGTATAATTAAGTCGGCTATTCCCAAAAGTGTGGGGAAGTTTACGATAGTGATGGCTACCGTTAAAGGCGATATACATGATATCGGAAAAAACATAGTTATTACTATGCTCGAGAATTATGCATATAATGTTATTGACCTCGGAAAAGATGTGGAACCATCATGCGTGCTTGATTGTGCGATAAAGAATAAAGCTAAAATCATCGGTTTATCCGCACTTATGACAACAACACTAAAATCAATGGCGGAAACAGTTGCACTCCTCAAGGAAAAATATCCGTACGGAAAGGTAGTCGTAGGTGGTGCTGTTTTGACACAGGAATATGCTGATTCGATAGGAGCAGATTATTATGCCAAAGATGCCATGGACACAGTCAGATATGCAGAGCGACTCTTCAATAATGAAAAATAATTTTTATGAATCCTTGGTGACCGATATAAGCAGAAGTCGAACGCTAACGGCATTTATAAAAGCTTGCGATTCTTTTATCGTTTTGATTTGTGCCTTGTCATATCCAGCATTTTTAGTTTTCATTACAATATCCGATGTCGGACTTGAGCGTATTTTGTGCTCGATAATCGTACCCGCAATCTCTTTTACGATTATCTCTGGAATTCGATTTATTATAAATGAAAAAAGGCCTTATGAAATTTATGATTACACGCCGATTATCGGCCGTCAAAAGGCGGGGAAGTCGTTTCCGAGCAGACATGTATTTTCCGTATTTATGCTCGCTATGACATATATGCGGTTCAGCTGCGGCGCAGGTATAATATTTTGCTTTATGGGATTTCTCTTGGGAATAATACGAGTGGTCGGCGGCGTTCATTATATTCATGATGTTATAGCGGGAGCATATTTCGCGGTTATATTCAGCGCTGTTTATATTTTGCTTTAAGAATATGTTATAAAAAGAAACACCGAGATAAGTGATAATCACTTATCTCGGTGTTTTGCTTTTTCCGCTGAGCCAAAAAAACAGCGGAACTGTGTTATTAAATTTTTACAGTGACTTTCTTCTTTTCTTAAAAAGAGTAAGAACTGTAAGGCAGATGAGCCCTGTAAGAGCACATGCGACTGCAAATGCAATGTTTATTCCGGTCTTCGGAGGAGTAGGTTCATCATCTTCTGCGATAAACTGATCGGTAACGAGTATTACATTATCGAAAATGCTTTCGCAGTCCTGCGAGCGCAGTCCGACATTGCCGTAACTTCCTTCTTCGACTGTTGAGGAAATAACAGGTTCTTCGGAATCGTCTGCAAACACAAATATCATGTCATTCTTAACAACAATTTTGAGATTAACAGAGCCGTTTGATGCTGTCAGAGTTTTACTTGAAGCAATCGCTCCGAGATATTCTCCGTTGAAATTAAATATCTTTACTGTATATTCATCGCTGCCTGCCTGTGATTCAATCTGAACATTGTATGCTTTGATTGCGTCCTGATCATCTCCGGCATCCGAAGCGAAGATATAAATTCCGGCATTTGTCTGTTTATCCGTGCTGACATTGATGTCGGCTGAAATCGAGAATGTGTCCAGCTTACCTTTGTTTTTCAGCATAAACTTGTATTCGGCTCCGGCGGGAACAACCAGTTTACCGTCTTTGACAGTTGCCTCATCGCCTCCGCTTTGCTTTACATTGAAATCAATCTTTCCGTCGTCGAAATCGAATACATAAGCTTTTCCGTTGATATCGTAATCATTCGAGTTTTTGTCTTTTTCGATATTTGCATCGTCAATGTAAACGATATCATCGGCATTGCCGTTGTGACTTATTCCAAGCTGAACGGTAGCGGATTTTTCGAGACTGAACTGAACTGTCTGTTCGGCAAAATCATCGGATGTTGCAACTGTCTTTTTCGTCAGAATTGTGCCGGTTACAGCGTCACGTACAAACAGTGTTGCGCTGCCTGATAACAACTTTGTTTTTATTGTGAAGTTGTATGTTCCGTATGTCAGCCAGAGGCCCTCAAACAATTCGCCGTCACCCTTGACATAACCTGCATAATCGGGCTGCTCTATATTTTCGTTTGTATCAACGGTTACGCTGTTCTTGGTGCCAACTTGTTCGGTACCGACTGTTCCTTTTGATGACCAATATGAAAGTCCGGTCTTATAGAGTGTTTCGTCTTTGAAGCCGTTACCCTTATGCACAATCTTATCGAAGTTGCCGTTTAAGAATTCTTTCGAGCTGTGCGTTGTACCGCTGATTTTATCGGTAACAATAAAGTTGGTGGCCTTAAGAGTAATGTTATTAAGAGTCAAATCAAATCCTGCGAGATATTCATTATCGTGGAAATATACGTCTTTGATAGGACAATAGTTATTATCTTCGGTTTGCGTATAACTTGTTGTTGCGCTCCAACCGTAGAATGGATCGTCAGGCCATGTTCCCGATGACTTATGGCCGCCGAGAGTACAATCGTAAATCTCAACATTTCGTGTTTCCTGATTGTACATATTTGAAGCAGCCGCTCCCCAGGGCATCCATGAAATTCCGTATCCGCCGAAGAGATAGCTGTGACGGATGACGATATTTTCGGTTGCATTGTTTTCCTCGGGTTTTGTCGGACGGTAGAACTGACCGCGGCCGTCTTCATAGGCTGTGCATATGCCTACGGCATCATCACTTGTATATGTGAAGCATCTGTCTATTGTTACATTCTTACAGCTGGTTATTGTAAAGCCGTCTCCTGTAACATTAACTGCCTGCTTTTCGGTCAGATTTCCAATATAAACATCTTCGTTGAAACTCATATAGCAATGCCAGCCGTTGCTGCGCATCAATGTAAGATCTGTAAGATCAATGTGCTTACTGCTGTAAATACAAATCGGAATCTGCTGAACTCTGTTTTCTTGGCCTACGGCAAGTCCTGCATCGCCTACAAAATAGTACGGATCTTCGACTTCACCGCCTGCGTCGTTCATACGAATTGTTCCGCCGCCGGTTATTCTTACATTTTCACATTGATTTACAAAAATCATCGGAAGATTTACTGTTGAAAAACCGGTGCACCATACAAGACCGTCTATATCGATATTATGACCGTATGTAACCGTATCAAATCCGCGCTGTTTTACGGGAACGGTCTTGTTAAGCTCATCCTCACGCTGCGACTGCCAGAGTATAGCTCCTTCTTCGATTACAAATTCAAGATTGCTGCATAGCTCGATATGGGTGATTATATATCTTTTACCATACGTGCTGTCATCACCTGGAATTATTACTTTTCCACCGCCTGCTGCGTTGACTGCATCAATAGCCGCTTGTATTGCCGCGGTGTCATCGGTAAAGCCGTCGCCCTTTGCTCCGTAGTCAAGAACATTTGCCGTCTTTTTAATTTCAACGGTAAATCTGTCGGGATCATCATTGAAATCGTTGTAATTCTCAATTACAAAATATTTGTCAACCTTTACACCGTCGATTTCTGCGATGAAATAACTTGACAGCTGTGTTTGTGTAGAATCTTTTTTATAAAGCGGGAAGGTAAATGTGAAACTTCCGTTTTTAACTTCCGCCTCTCCTAGTTTTACAAGATCCTCATATTCAAGACTGTCATTGTAGTTTTTGGGGCTTGACTGCCATACAGTCACTTTTTTACCCTCATATTCTGCGCCGACGTTTCCGACAACTTTAACGGTTTCGGCTGCGGGATCGGCAATACACGATTCGGTTTTTCCTGCATAATTGTAAATAGGTTCTTCACGTTCAAATGTAATTGCGTCGATTGCAACTGTACCGTTGTTACCTCCGACAAATTCGATTTTGAACTGTCTGAGATAGCCTGTCGGAGAGAGATCGCTTACATTAAAGAAATACGTTGTATATCCGCTGTTTGCGTTTATTTCAAACTCTTTGGTGTACCATGTTTCTCCGCTTTTGCTTGTTTTGAAGCTCAGCTTTATTTTTTCGGAACTGCTGCTGTTCTTTAATCTTACAACAAAAGTATTTCTGAGCGACATTAACATGCTGTATTTGTTTCCGGGTACTTCATCAATAACCGGTGATTCGATTGTCATATTATCCGCCGATGCCTTGGCTATAAGCTGTCCTTCGGCGTACTCAATCGATCCGTTTGTTACATTCATAACATCTACGGCTTTCGAATCGGTAAACTCAAAATCAAGATAGCCTAATTCTTCAAAATCAATATCGGTTTTTGAAAGCTTAACATTTTTTATACTTGCGGGACATAAAAATGTATTAACTCCTGCTTTAACCCATTTACGTCCTGTCTCGGTCTCGAGCGACTTATACACAATAGTACCGTTTACATAGCACAGTATTGCTTGCTCGTCAAATATAAATTTCAGGTGTATCCAGTCGCCAAGATCTGTATCTCCGAATCCCTCGGATATTTCGCGCCTTACAAGAGGTGAAATGGCTGTTGAATTTTCGTTAAATACCCTTGCAACAGGATTTATGGGATCTCTGTTAGGCGCAAGATTGAAAATATATGTACCGCCATTGCCGGTATGATTGACTTGCAGATTTATTCCGCCGTCTCCTCTGAGAGGTGTTCCGTATTTGACATCGGCTTCTATTGTGTTGTAGTCACCGACATCCTTGCCTATGTACCATAAAATCGAATCCGATTCTGTCGTATAGATTGTTTCATCATCGGTCTCCTCAATGGTCCATGAACTGTCGGCACTCCAATCGGGCATGGTAACAGAACTATAACTTACGGCAAGATTTTTAACATAAACCTCATCGGAACTTGAAATAATATTAAGTTTTTTCCAATCAACATCGCCGAATCCGGATGCTTCAATCATTTTCTCTCCGTTTGCATACATAACAAGTGTGTCATCATACAGTACGAGCTTGAAATCAATCCATGTATCTTTTCCATATCCATTCGATCTGTCAAGTCTTGCAGACTCTCCGAGTGTATCGTATCCTTGACCGCCTATAAGCTTTTGAGCGCGGAAGAACGGTTTGCTTGAATCGTAGTAAGGGCTTGCATTAAGATACATTCTCGCGATAAAGAACATACTGTCATCATAGAAGATTTGGAATCCCATATAGGCACTACCGCCGTCGGTCGGATTGTTCTTATACAGGAATTTTCCCTCAACGGTGTTAATCCCGTCAAGGCTGCCGTTATACGTAATCGTAGATTCACCGCTGTTTCCCGAAACATAAACTCCGTCTTCACCGAGTGTGTATCCGTTAGGTGTCCAGATAGTTTCAAGGTCATTGTCTACGGCAAGATCTTTAACATAAACCTCATCGGAACTTGAAATAATATTAAGTTTTTTCCAATCAACATCGCCGAATCCGGATGCTTCAATCATTTTCTCTCCGTTTGCATACATAACAAGTGTGTCATCATACAGTACGAGCTTGAAATCAATCCATGTATCTTTTCCATATCCATTCGATCTGTCAAGTCTTGCAGACTCTCCGAGTGTATCGTATCCTTGACCGCCTATAAGCTTTTGAGCGCGGAAGAACGGTTTGCTTGAATCGTAGTAAGGGCTTGCATTAAGATACATTCTCGCGATAAAGAACATACTGTCATCATAGAAGATTTGGAATCCCATATAGGCACTACCGCCGTCGGTCGGATTGTTCTTATACAGGAATTTTCCCTCAACGGTGTTAATCCCGTCAAGGCTGCCGTTATACGTAATCGTAGATTCACCGCTGTTTCCCGAAACATAAACTCCGTCTTCACCGAGTGTGTATCCGTTAGGTGTCCACTGTTCGTTTCCCGTAGCCAATACGGGAAGCGGCATTGTGAAGAACATCGAGCAGACAACGACAAATGCCAGAATACGCAGCAATCTGTTTTGTTTTTTCATTGTTTTATTTCCTTTCATTGATAATTTTACATACAGTCTGTGCACAAGACCATATGCTATTACGATTTTATTCGCTTATTTAATGTATCATATTTGAATATTTTTGTTCATGTACAAACATGACAATCTTTTTTTTTTTTTTTTGTTGAAAATTACCAATGAAGAAAATCGAAAATTATACTGCTACGATGTACTAAGTTTTGTACACCAAAAAATCCGAGAAAGGTACTTGCATACGAATCTCGGATGCGGTAATGTTATCTTAAAAAAAGAAAAGTACGAACGTCGAAAATCTTGCGTTCGTACTTTTCTTGGCGGAGAGAATGAGATTCGAACTCATGGAACATTTCAGTGTTCACACGATTTCCAGTCGTGCGCCTTAGACCAGCTCAGCCATCTCTCCGAATTCTTTATGGCTCTTCTGCCGACGGGTTGTATTCTATCATGTTTTTGTTTGTTTGTCAAGCTTTTTTTTGATTTTTCTGATTTTTTATGCTGATTCATAACCGCCTATTTACTTCATAATAATTTTCAGTTTATTGTAATCAAACAATTTTCTGCGATTATAAACCGATTTATTGACATTGGCGAAAATTATGGTATAATTATTGCAGTGTTAATTTGAGGGACAGAGTATATGAATACTAATAAAGGAAAAGTTTCAAATCGCGGCAAAAAGGCACTTTTATTTGTTTTGTCGGTAGCTGTTTGCTCTTGCGTTATTTTTTTTGTTTTTTTCGGTTCGGCATTTGCGATTGTAAAGTTCTCATCATTTGATTTTTTAGCAAAAAAATATGTTTTCAAGATAGGTGCCGAAAATTCCAAAACGAAAACCACATTGTCTTATGATAAAGACACAATCGTTCGAAACGGTGTGATTTATGTAAATTTTTCGTATATTGCGAAAGCATGCGATTTTTCGGTTTCGGGTGACAAAAAAGAGTATAGATTTTTGCTCAGAAATGCCGAAGATGATAAAATTACAGTTACAATGGGTAAAACCGATGTCGATTTATCGGGCGTAAGTGTTCAGATGGAATCACCCGCTTTTATTTATCAGAATGATGTTTTTCTTCCGTGTTCGTTTGTAAACAATTATTTTGAAGGCATATCAATATCACAGGATGAAGAAAATGATCATAAATTTTATATCACGTACAGCTCCGACGGAAGCTTCGGTATTACGGTACATCTTCCTTGCGAATGCGATTATGTCACTTATTGATTAAATTTACATTAAAAGAGAATAGAAAAAAATGAAAAATAAAATAACAGTAAAGTTGATTCTTCTTTTCCTTATTTCAGTTTCGATAACTCTTGCGGTTGCAATAGCAGTAAATATATCGTCAAACAGAGGAGAACAGTCCATCACTTTGATCAGCGTAAAAAACGATTCTACAACACGCAATCCGATAACAACAGTGCAGGAAACGATATTACCCGAAACATCGAGTAAAGTTACTACGCCTGCTATTACCCAAGCCGCAACTTCCTGCCCCGTAACATCGTGCGTTACCACCGCCGTAACAACTGTTCCTGTCGTCACAACCGAAGCGGTTACAACATATGAAAAACCGAATTTTGTTCTTGATCTTTCCGAATATGAAAAATATATGAATCCTTCCGGAGAAGATTGGAGCGATGATTACCTTATTCTTGTTAATGCAGATAATAAGATAGGAAAAGACGAAGAACTGACAAGAGACGGATTAAAAAATATCGTATCTTCCGATGTTATAACCGAATATAAATATTCTCGTTTTCTAGACTTCAAATTGAATGAATGTGCCTTAAAAGCTTTGACGGCGATGGTACTTGAGGCAAAAGCGGAAGGAATACCGAACCTCTATGTTGTGAGTGCGTACAGAGATTATTCGTTCCAGGATAGGCTGTTTAACGGAAATGTAAAACTTACCTATCATTGGATGTGCGAAGAATGCAACATCGATTGGATAGGGAAAGATAGCACCTGCTCGAACTGCGGAAATAAAGCAACAAAAACGCTCTCAATTACCAAAGAAGAAAAAGAAAAAAATGTTGCGACATACTCTTGCAGACCGGGTACCAGCGACCATCAGACAGGACTTGTTGTTGATATAGTCCAGACATCACTGCCATCCAAATATCTTCATCTTATCCAGGAATTCGGAAATACCGATGCGGGAAAATGGCTGGCCGAAAACTGCACGAAATTCGGGTTCATTCTTCGGTTTCCCGAGGATAAGGAAGATATTACCGGTATAATTTACGAACCATGGCATTTCAGATTTGTAGGCAGATATCATGCCGAAAAAATGAAGGAACTTAATATGTGTCTCGAAGAATATACGGAGTATCTTTCACAGTTAGAGTAAAATTGATTGTTCAAGATCAGTATCCGAGGCGCAAATACAATTTATATGTATTTGCGCCTCGGAAATAATAAGTTAACGTAAGAATTCGATTTGACAAAGGTTACACACGGGGTGTTGATGTTATTATTGAAAAAAGTGACAAAAAAGTGTTGGTATTATTTGTTTATTTTGTCTATTGAAATTTTCAGAGCTGTATGATATAATCATTGAGCATTGAGGCCTGTTGGTCAAGCGGTTAAGACGTCGCCCTCTCACGGCGAAAACATGGGTTCGATTCCCGTACGGGTCACCAAATAGAAACGCACACGTGTTGTGTGCGTTTTTTGCATATATAGGGTAGTTGTGCAAAAAGCACAGTTTGTATTTGGCAAGCAAAAATATTTCGTAAATAATGTTGTCTGAACAATAAAAATAAAATAAATTTCTGTTTTTCTTGTTTTATCAAAAAAAATAAAGGAGATATGCCGATAACGGCGAAAATTAAATGAAATATAATGCAATAGTCGGACAGTCGGGCGGACCGACGTCGGTTATAAATGCATCTCTTGCAGGCGTGATTGATGCTTCTTTATCTTCCGATGAAATAGGCTTGCTTTACGGCATGTTTAACGGCATTGACGGGATATTAAATGAAAACATAATAAATCTGACAGAGAAGTTTGAAAACAATATTTCGGATTTGAATCTGCTGAAAATTACACCCGCAGCTGCATTAGGCTCATGCAGACACAGACTTCCGAAAGACATTGATTCAGATTCCGAGGGACTTTATAAGAAAATCTTTGATTTTTTCAAAAAATACAATATCGGTTATTTTTTTTATATCGGCGGAAATGATTCTATGGATACGGTTGAAAAGTTGTCGCGCTTTTCAAAATATTACGATGCCGATTTTATCAGATTTATCGGAATTCCCAAAACGATAGATAATGACATTTGTGAAACAGACCATACGCCCGGGTTCGGCAGTGCCGCCAAATATATTGCGTCGACAGTGCAGGATATTTTATATGATTGTGCTGTTTATACTGTTAAATCGGTTACTGTAATCGAAATTATGGGACGGGATGCAGGATGGCTGACCGCAGCCGCGGCTGTCCCGAGATTAAACGGAATATCACCCGATTATATTTATTTGCCTGAAGTACCTTTTGATGTAAATGATTTTATTACCGATATTGAAAATGCACATAAATTTCATCCTAATGTAGTGATTGCTATATCCGAAGGAGTACGTTATAAAGACGGCAGATATGTCGGAGAAAGCTGTCAAAGCGGTGCAAGCGACGTTTTCGGGCATAAGTATTTGGCGGGTGTCGGAAAAACGCTTGAAAATGTCGTAAAACAGCAAATCGGTTGTAAAGTTCGTTCCATAGAGCTGAGTCTCCCTCAAAGATGTTCATCTGTTGCGCTTTCACTAACCGATGTTAACGAGTCGTTTGATGTCGGAAAATTCGCGGTTAAAGCCGCGGAGCAGGGTAACAGCGGTGTTATTATCACCTGCGTGCGCGGTGGTAATGATCCATATTCGCTTTTCTTCGGGATATCCGCTATTTCAAATGTTGCAAACAGAGTAAAAAGAGTTCCGAATGAATATATCAGCAACTCGGGCAATAATGTTACCGATGAATGCGTAAAGTATATATTGCCTTTAATCAGCGGTGAGCCAGAAATCGAATATAAAAACGGAATTCCGGTACACTTTCATTTCTAATATATTGTGAGGTAAAAAAATGAACAAACGTTATACTTTTTCTGCAGGTCCGTCAATGATTCCCGAGGATGTTCTTAAAAAAGCATCGGAAGGACTGATCAACTATAATAACAGCGGATTTTCCGTAATGGAGCTCAGTCATCGCTCATCCGAATTCGAGGCTATTCTTTCCGATGCCGAGAATGATTTGAGAAAACTTTTAAGTATACCCGATAATTATAAAGTTCTTTTCCTGCAGGGCGGAGCTTCAACTCAATTTTCTGCGGTACCGCTCAATCTGCTCTATAAAAACGGCAAGGCAGATTATGTTGTCACAGGTCTTTTCTCAAAAAAAGCATATGCAGAAGCTCAGAAATACGGTGATATCAGACTGGTTGCCTCTTCTGCCGATAAGACTTTTTCATATATTCCGAAATTGACAAAAGAGGATTTCCGAGATGATGCCGACTATGTTCATATTTGCTTTAATAAT
>CAZHPU010000024.1:0-14298 GCA_964534435.1 uncultured Lachnospiraceae bacterium
CCTGATTTTCGACCAAATGGACAAGCTGCTTCTGCTTTGAGTACATGAGAAGGGTGTTCTCAACCCGCCGCTGAACGATTACCGTGTAAAACGGTCTGCTGATGTAATCGACCACTCCGAGCGAAAATGCTTTCGCGATAAGTTCGGGATTGTCCTCCGCCGAGATTATCATAACCGGGATGTCGTTTATCCATTTGCGGACATTCATCGTGTGCAGAACATCGAAACCGCCCATATTCGGCATATTCAGGTCAAGAAGCATAAGGTCGGCATTTTCACCGGCGTCAAGCATTTCGATTACCTCAACGCCGTCGCACGCATAGATAAAATCGTATTTGTCCCCCAGCATAACCGTAAGCATGTCGCGGTTTATCTGCGCATCGTCGGCTATCAGAATTTTGCTCCTCTTCATGTGAATTTACCTCTGCAATCTAGTTTGCTCTTGTTTGTGTTTGTGATTACTCAGTGTCCTTCGAATTTTTCGAATATTTTGCGAGAGCCGCGTATATCTTTTCCGCATCGACAGGCTTTGAAAGGTGGTCGTTCATACCCGCTTCAAGCGTGCGTTTGCGCTCTTCGTCGAATGCGTCTGCCGTCATTGCGATAATCGGAATTTCGGCGGCGTCCGCACGTTCAAGCGAGCGTATTTTCTTTGTTGCCTCTATTCCGTCGACAATAGGCATGCGTATGTCCATTAAAATCGCGTCAAAGTCGCCGGGCTGTGACGATGAGAAAGCATCGACCGCTTCCTGTCCGTTCGATACTGTTGTTACCTTGCATCCCGCGTTTTCGAGAATCAGTTTTGCAACATATGTGTTAAGCTCATTGTCCTCCGCAAGCAGAATTTTCATTCCGCCGAGATTGTGTTCCGACGTGTCGGCCGACTTTCGGTAGCCCGATGAGCTGTCATCGTTCGATAAAATGTCCACATAGAAAGTCACGTCAAATTCGGTACCTTCGCCGAGCTTGCTCTTTACATTGATTTCGCCGCCCATAGCCGATACAAGGCTTTTTACAATCGGAAGGCCGAGACCGGTACCGCTGACATTGCTGTTGAGTGCCGAATGTTCGCGTGCGAACGGCTCGTACAGATGTTTGAGAAATTCCTCGCTCATTCCGATTCCGTTGTCGCGGACTATGAAGAGGATTTTCAGCTTGTTGTCCGAAACTTCGAGATTGTCGACTTCAAACCAGACATCTCCTCCGTCGGGAGTAAACTTTGCGGCGTTTGAAAGAAGATTGAAGAAAATTTGATTGAAACGCACCTTGTCCACACCGATTGTATATTCGCCGGGCCGCAGCTCCTTGTGAAAATTGATGTGTTTTGCGTCCATAAGCGGCTGAACGACAGTCTCGATTGTGTCGAGAAATTCGGCTCTTGTAAGAGCATCTTTGTGAAGTTCAAATTCGCCGCTCTCGATTTTGCTCATGTCGAGAATGTCGTTTATAAGCCCGAGAAGGAAATTGCTTGAAATGCTTATTTTGTCGAGATAACCGTGTATGACATCCACATCTGTTTCGGTCTGCGCAATCTTTGTGAGATTTATAATCGCGTTCATCGGTGTGCGGATGTCATGGCTCATGTTCGACAGGAATGCTGTCTTGACCTCGCTTGCCTCTTTTGCGGCGGCAGATGCCTCTTCGGCGGCTTTGAGCGATTTCGCTATTGCCTCCTGATGTTCGATATGCTGGCGGTCGTTTTCCTTTGCCGCCATAAAGAAATAGGCGAGAAGCGCAACGATAACCGAAACAAACGGCTGGAACGGATATATCTGATAAACCGGAATGACAATATTGTTGACTCCCGCGGCAATCAGCGGAACCAGTGAAATGACGCACGCCTGAATAACATACGGCTCTTTCTTCTGCTCTTTGCGCAGGAATATGACAATCGCGTATACAAGCGGCAGGAGATAGTAGAAATAGTTCAGATAGCTGTAATAGGTAAACAGTGATCCGCGCACATACATTCCCGAATCGTCAAGCGACCAGATAAGGCCGGTAAACGGTGTTGTTATCGCCAAAACAAGCAGAATCGCAAGCGGAATGTATTCCGCCCAAATTGTTTTCGTTCTGAATGTCGAGCCGACGAATGTTCTCACAAACAGATGCCAGAAAAAGGGCATCAGAACATAGACAATGTAAAATAAGAAGGCTACGATTCCGAACGGCAGTCCGTGCAGCGATTCGGTAAAATGGCAGACAATAAATGCCGCGTCAAGCGTCACATAGCAGGCGGTTATGAATATAAAGCCGCGGCAGCGGGCGAGCGCCGACTTGTTTCTGATTATCAGCTTTGTTCTGATGAAAATTATCAGCAGAATGACAAGCATAAAAAACGTGTTGGTTAAATAAGATCCGAGTTCAGAGCTAATATGAGCCACATCCCTTCATAGTTAAATGCAAATTTGCATAATATAATGCAGTCCACACATTACTGATTATACAATAATAACAAAATAATATCAAGAATTATTACCGTTTTATTTCATTGTTAAAGAAAAATTAACATTTACAATGCCGTAAAGATACTTCGTATCGAAAAAAATTCGGCATTTAGGCAAAAAATATGTATAATTCGGTTTTGAACGTGTTTTTTTTTATTCGCGTGTTGACTTTTTTTTCTCTCGGTGTATAATATAAATATGTAATATGATGAAAAGTTCGGCTGCCCGTGTCCGCCGTTTCGGTATTTCCGCCAAAAGCGGTAACGGCCGTCGGCCCGTGACGGTTCGGACTCAAAGCAGAATTATACAAACCGAAAAGAATGCGGCAGCCGCCGCCGATAAGGAGGAAAATAATGAAAAATATTCCGAATGTAAAACTTGGTCTGATAGCCGTTTCGCGTGACTGCTTCCCGCGCGTGCTTTCCGAAATGCGCCGCTCGAACATAGCGAAATCGGTATCGGATATATACGAATGTAAGGTTACGGTGGAAAACGAAGCCGATATGCTGAAAGCCGTTGCCGATGTAAAATCGGTGGGCTGCAACGCTCTTGTCGTATTCCTCGGCAACTTCGGCCCCGAAACTCCCGAAACGCTTATCGCAAAATATTTTGACGGCCCCTGCATGTTTGTTGCGGCGGCAGAAGGCGACGGCGACCTCATAAACGGACGCGGAGATGCCTACTGCGGAATGCTCAACTGCTCTTATAACCTCGGTATGCGTCATCTCAAAGGCTATATCCCCGAATATCCCGTGGGAACAGCCGAGGATATCGCAAAAATGATTGCCGATTTCGTTCCGATTGCGAGAGCCGTTATCGGTGTTAAAAACCTGAAGATAATCACATTCGGTCCCCGTCCTCAGGACTTCTTCGCCTGCAATGCCCCGATTAAAGGACTTTACGAACTCGGCGTCGAAATCGAGGAAAATTCCGAACTCGATCTGCTTGTATCCTATAAGGCACACGCAAACGATGCCCGTATACCCGAAGTATGCGAGGATATGAAAAAAGAAATGGGAGAGGGAAAATACTATTCGGACCTTCTCGTTCGTATGGCACAGTTCGAGCTTACTCTTCTCGATTGGGCGGACGCGCATAAAGGCTCACGCGAATATGTCGTTTTTGCCGATAAGTGCTGGCCCGCATTCCCCGAACAGTTCGGTTTCGAGCCCTGCTATGTAAACTCCCGTCTTGCCTCCCGCGGCATTCCGGTTGCCTGCGAAGTCGATATTTACGGCGCGCTTTCCGAATATATCGGCGCCTGCATTTCGGACGATGCGGTTACACTGCTTGACATCAACAACTCTGTTCCCGCAAGCCTTTACGATGCCGAAATCAAGGGCAAATTCGATTATAAACTCACCGATACCTTTATGGGATTCCACTGCGGCAATACACCTTCCTGCAAGATGTGCGCCGACAGAGCCATTAAATATCAGCTTATCCAGCACAGATTGCTCGAGCCCGCAGGCTCCGATCCCGATTTCACACGCGGAACACTTGAAGCGGATATTGCGGCCTCCGATATCACATTCTACCGCCTGCAGTGCGACTCGGAAGGCAATCTCAGAAGCTATATAGCCGAAGGCGAAGTTCTTCCCGTTAAGACAGGCAGCTTCGGCGGCATAGGCATTTTCGCCATCCCCGAAATGGGCCGTTTCTACCGCCACGTGCTTGTCGAAAAACGCTATCCGCATCACGGCGCGGTTGCATTCGGACATTACGGCAAACTGCTGTTTGAGGTATTCAAGTTCCTCGGAGTTGCCGATATAGCATATAATCAGCCGAAGGCTCTCCCGTATCCTACCGAAAATCCCTTCTGCTGAGATCCTTAAAAACGCTTTTATTATATCTCGATTGTATTTGTATATCTCGATTGTATTTGCAGCCTGCAACTGAAAATCAAGTTCGGCAACAATATGCAAACAGTCCGACGCCGAAAGTATTTGCTTTCGGCGTCTTTTTTTCAAAATAAACAAAAGACGGAAAGGAAGTCAAAACTATGGATATAAGAATGAATCAGGCGGGTATGAATATACTTTTTCGCGTGTATGACGATAAAACCGTGGGACTCGTCGATTTCTCGGCGGTCTCGAATCCGCGCCCTCTCGACATTTATCCTTCCGATGGGCAGAATCCCTCTCCGAGAAGACATCCGTGGCAGTTTCTCGCCGTGCAGGTAACCGGCGAAAACATTGACGGAAATTTCAGCAAACGCAGTTCGGGCAGTACAAACCGCTTTTGGAGATATGTTTCTCATAAAATAACCGATAACGAAACGGGCAGCCTTCTCGAACTTGATGTCGCCGCTCCCGACGGGCTTCACGCCGCCTACTTTATGCAGACCTATAACGGAATACCGATAGTCCGCACATGGGTAACGCTTACGAACAAATCGGACGCCGATATGGGCATCGAGTATGTTTCCTCATTTGTTTACAGCGGTATCGGAAAGGACAGCGGAAGCGATACATATGACCATATCAAACTCATGCTCGCACGCAATAACTGGTGCAACGAAGCACAGTGGCATACTCTCGACGCGATAGACGCGGGGCTTTCGCATATGCCGTATAAAGGACATAATCTGCCCGAAGGCGGATCCAACAGATTTGTTTACGGCTGCCGCGATTCGGCATCAACAGGCGAATATCTGCCGATAAGCATCGCCATTGACGAAAAGAGCGGTGAAATCTGGTACGGACAGATTGATTATTCGGGCGCATGGACTGTCGAATACGGATCGGGCGATGACCGCCATATGTATATCGCACTTTTCGGACCGACCGATGACGCCGATTTTTGGAAAAATCTCAAACCCGGAGAAAGCTTCACAACCGTTCCGACGGCTTTCGGTGTATCGCTCGGTGATATAAATAACGCTTTTGCGGCGCTTACTCTTTACCGCCGTGCCATCCGCAGACCGAATCTTGACAATGAGAGATGCTCTGTCGTGTTCAATGATTATATGAACTGCCTTTTCGGCAATCCGACAGAGGAAAAAGAAAAGAAGATTATCGATATCGTCGCCTCGCTCGGATGCGAATACTACGTTCTTGACTGCGGATGGTATGACGCGGGCCCGTGGTGGGATAAGGTCGGCGAATGGAAAGAGAGCCCCGAACGCTTCCCGAACGGTCTCAAAGCCGTGTTCGACTACTGCCGCTCTAAGGGAATGCATATGGGAATGTGGCTCGAGATCGAGGTCATGGGAGTAAAATGCGAACTTGCGAATAAACTTCCCGATGATTGGTTCTTTTGCACACACGGCAAACGCCGTATGGAGCGTGGCCGCTATCTGCTCGATTTCCGCAACCCCGAAGTGCGCAAATACTGCGGAGATGTCGTGGACAGACTTGTAAACGACTACGGCTGCGAATTTATCAAAATGGATTATAACTGCTCAACCGGAACCGGAAGCGATCTGAATTCGGACAGCCGCGGTGAGGCTATGCTCGAACATTACCGCGCCTTCTATGAATGGATACGCGACATATACAGACGCCACCCGAATCTCGTAATCGAAAACTGCGGCTCGGGCGGTCAGCGTATGGATTACGGCATACTGTCGCTTCATTCGCTGCAGTCGACATCCGATCAGACCGATTGCATTTCCAACGCATATATCACCGCAAGCGTCGCCAGCGCGGTGGCACCCGAGCAGGGCGGTACATGGATATATCCGTATGAGGATAATAGGGAACATGTTATTTTCAATATGATAAACGGTATTCTTTTCCGTCCGTATGTAAGCGGTATGGTATGGAATATGTCGGAGGATAATCTTGCCGTTCTCCGTGAAGGAATTTCGACATATAAGAATATAAGAGACGACATTAAGCATATGCTGCCGTTCTTCCCGCTCGGAATGTGCAGAGTCGGAGACAAAGAACTCGCCTACGGCCTCAGAAACGACGATTTCGCCTATCTGTCGGTATTCGCAATAGACAACGGCAGCGTCACCGTCGATCTCGGCTGTCTCGGAAAGAAGATAACCGATGTCAAGGTCATTTATCCCGATACCGAGGACTGCGAATATACACTCGAAAACAACCTGCTTAAAGTCAAAATGCCGATCGGAACGGCCGCAAGACTTTTCAGACTCGATTTTTGAAAAAAAGTTCCCGCAGGATAAAATCCTGTGGGACTTTTCGGGGTTGCCGTGTGTATTATTTATGTAAGGACAATGGCAAATACAGATAAATAAAACCGATTTTCGAAAGAGGAGGAAAATAAATTGGGAAAAAATACAGCCGAAGAACTTGAAAAATTGAAACAAGACGAGCCGATGCGTTATTTCTATTACAGTCACGAGGACGAATATAAAGCGGTCGGCGTGGATTTCGATAACGAGAAATGGGCACTTCCTTTTCATCATAGCGCAGGCAATCAGAACAACAGAGACAATTTTGAGTATTTCCACGATATGGTATGCTCGGAGGGCGGCGCGACGGTAATCGCACCCGACGGCAGACTCGTCAATATCTCGGAAAACGGAATTACCGAAATGGCCCCGAAGATGGGCAAAGTACCGGTATTCAAATTCAAGCACCCCGTTGAAGCTCCCGCCCCGCTCGGCAGATGGTTCAAATTTCTGAATAAAATCACCGGCGGTCTGTACGGACGTTCCCGCCTTCGCGCATATGAGAACCAGCTGAATCAGCATAATACAGAGGAGCGCGAACTTATGGCGGCAAAGGCCGAATTCGAGCAGACCGAACTCGCCGAATACCGCAAACAGTCGATCAAATTCGAAGATCATCGCATGAATCTTAAACATATGGGAAAAGATCTCAAAGAATGCACCGATGTAACCAATGAGGTCAGAAAACATCTTGCCGATGAAAAAGAGCGTAAGGTGCTGTACGATAAGCAGACATTCGAAGTTTCGGATACGCTTAAAGAGCGTGAGCACGGACGCGCACGCTTCGACTACCTTGCCGGACCCCGCCGCGGCGACGAAAAAGAAGAACAGGCTAAGAGATGGATTAAAGAGGACGGTACATTTGCCCCCAGCGAGGGTGAAGAAAAACTCGAAATCATGGATATAGCTCTTCCCGAATGCAAAGCATTCAGCGACCATCAGATAGCCCTGCTCGGACTCGGCACAATGTGCGATCCGGATTTTGCCGAAAGACTGCACCGTCACCCCATTCCCGGCGGACCCGAAAACAACCAAAAGCTGAATGAATATCAGAAGAACGATATTCGCGCTATGTGGTATAACCATACCGAATCGCTCTTTACGCGCAAAAAGCGTGAGACATGTAGGGCTATTCCGTGGGTCAATAACGCAAGAGCCGATGTCGCCGATGCACTTACAAAATATAACAACGGTGACAAGAGCGCGGTTGCGAAAATGCTCAAAGACGGTATACATCAATGCTCGAAAATGCTTATAAAGCAGGAATCGGTAATCGATTCGAATACATGTCCCGACTACGCTTTTTATGCCGGCGAGATGCTCGATATGCTTACCGGCGATGAAGAGCTGTTTGCCGAGGCTAAAAAGCTCGGATTTACCGAACGTGATTATAAGGACGGCATCATCTGCGCGAATGTCAGCAAAGTATGGGACCGCGGCCTTGAGGCACAGGAAAGACTTGTAAACAATCCCGAAATGTCTGCCGAAGAGAAGCAGAATGCGATAGTTGATATTATCGGTATGCGTATTACGCAGAGCCTGCTTCATAATCAGGCTATGGAAGTTTCAAACTCGCAAGACTATTTGAATGCATTTAACGCCGCATATGAGTCATCCGAAAAGCTGCAGAAAGCCGAAAAGAAACTCGATAAAAACGCCCCCGATTACCGTGAGCAAAAAGCGCAGATTATGGATGCAATCGGACAGTGCAACGGTAAAATGGCGCAAATGCAAATGGGATTTATGCTTGATGCATACGGTATTGAAACATCGTTTACCGACGCCGTAAACGGCATATACGGCGGGAAAGGCAAACCGGATGAGCTTCGTGATACCATACGCAAAAAGATAGATATCGAAAAACTCAGCGAGCGTTCATGCGATAAACTTCTGGTCGATCTGCTGGCAAGCAAATCGCAGGACTATGTCAAGGGCTTCTTCAAAAAGGAAAATGTCAATAAGAACGAAAATCAGAAAGTCAAAGAAAATGTCGTTCAGAAGCAGAACAACAATCTGGTTAAATAATCTGTCAAAAATCAAAATCTGCCAAAGGCTGCGGCCTTTGGCAGATTTTGACCGATAAGGCAGAAAGAGAAAGTGTCATTCAAGGTGTTAAAAAAAACTCACGGTAAAAAGAAAAAAATCATAATAATTTCGGCGATCGCCGCGGCGGTTGCCATACTGATGTCCGCATTTTTTATTTATGTCGGGGACTATTACAGGGCATCCGCCGAAGTTTACGATTACTTTGAAAAAGACGGAAAGGTGAGCATCGTTGAGTTTGACGAAGGTCTTTTCATAGACGGCGCGGGAGAAAAAAACGCGCTGATATTTTACCCCGGTGCCAAAGTCGAGTATACGTCCTATGTGCCGCTTATGTACCTTCTTGCCGAAAGCGGAATCGACGTTTTTCTCGTAAAAATGCCGTTCAATCTCGCGGTTTTCGGTATAAATAAAGCCGACAAAATCATCGAAGAATATCGGTATGAGCATTGGTATCTCGGCGGACATTCGCTCGGCGGCGCGATGGCGGCAGGTTATGCCGCAAAGCATGAAAACGACATCGACGGTCTTGTACTTCTTGCGGCATACACCACCTCGGATCTTAAAGAATCAAATCTCGATGTGCTGACCGTTTACGGTTCAAACGACGGCGTTCTCAATATGGAAAAAATCGAGCAGGGCCGCGACCTTGTACCCGAAAATTCGGTTGAAACGGTAATAGACGGCGGAAATCATGCGTATTTCGGCTGTTACGGAGAGCAAGAAGGAGATAATGCCGCAACGATTACACGCGAAGAACAGTGGAGACAGACGGTCGATGCGGTTTTGAAAATGCTGAAAACGGCAAAAGAGGACTGACGGCGGTCAGCCCTCTTTTATATGTAAGATAAAATGATTTCGGTCAAAGTCAAGCAGACCGTCATTCTTCATTTTTCCCAGTTCGAGTGAAAGCCCGCTTCTCTCGACAGCCAGATAATCGGCAAGCTGCTGCCTCGAAAAAGGAATGTCGAATTCGTATTTTCCGATACGCTGTGCCTCTGCCGAAAAATAGGACATCAGCTTTGCCCTCGTTGTGCGCTGCGCCATGTGGGTGAGCTTTTCGCTGAGCAGCAGATTTTTGTTTGCAAGTTCGCCGAGAAGATTTTTTATTACTCTGCTGTGATGCTCACATGAAGACGGGCAGATCGAAAGTATCTTCGATATGTTGAGAAAAATCACCGAGACCGCCGTTTCCGCATATACGCTCACATCGAGAATTGCGCCTTTTGCGCACGCGTATGAGGCGGCGAATGTCTCGCCCGGTCTTACGGTTGACAGAATGTTCCGATTTCCCCAGATGTCCTCCTGCGTAACGAGAATAGTGCCCGATAGCAGAATCCCGATTGAATCGGTTGTGTCGCCCACACGCAGTATGTATGTGTCTTTGCCGAAATTTTCTTTTCTTGCCTCAAGACAGCCGAGCATCCCCTTGATTTCATTTTCCGAAATTCCGAAAAAAAGTCTTGATGAGCGGATAATCTGCAAATAATTTTCCATTGTGTCTCCTTTTGTTGAAAATTCAACAGACTTGATGAAAAAATTATACTATAATAAATCGGAAAAATCAATAAGAAGCAATACGAAAAACATTTTCGGAAGTTAAGAATTAAGTCGAAAGGGAAAGGTTATAAATTATGAAAAGAAAAATTATCGAAATCGACAGTGAAAAGTGCGTAGGATGCGGCGCGTGCGCAGATGCCTGCCACGAGGGCGCAATTGCCATGGTTGACGGAAAAGCTGTTCTCATGAGAGATGACTACTGCGACGGACTCGGAGACTGCCTGCCCACCTGTCCGACAGGCGCGATTACATTTGTTGAACGCGAAGCCGCCGCCTATGACGAAAAAGCGGTTATGGAATCCAAAAAAGAAAAGATGCGGAAAAAAGCCGATGCACTGCCGTGCGGCTGCCCGGGAACTCAGGCGAAGAAAATAAACAGAATCGAAAACGATGACGAAAGTGCCTGCCGTACCGAACAGCAGAGCCGCCTTTCACAGTGGCCTGTGCAGATTAAACTTGTCTCGCCCAAGGCCGCATATTTCGACGGTGCCAAACTTCTTATCGCCGCCGACTGCACCGCATACGCATACGCCTCTTTCCATGAACGTTTCATAAAGGGACATATTACAGTTGTCGGATGCCCCAAACTCGACAGCGTCGATTATACCGATAAACTTTATGAAATTATCGCAAATAACGATATAAAGAGCGTAACCGTTGTTCGTATGGAAGTTCCGTGCTGCGGAGGACTCGAAAATGCGGCAATAAACGCACTGAAAAAGAGCGGTAAATTTATTCCGTGGCAGGTTGTGACCATCTCAACCGACGGCAGAATACTCGACTGAACTTTGCCGACCTTCGGTCACGGCGATTAAATAAAGAGCGACGGAGAATAAAATGGATAAAACGGCTTTTCGGGTTAAAATGAAAACCGGCGACGGAAAATGCAGACTTTGCGGAAAAGACGCATCGGAAGAATATTTTGACAGCTGCGATAAACTTGTCGGCGCGCTCGTGGGACTTGCCCGGGCGGCCGACGGAGATGCGCAGACATCTTATGAAACATTGAAAACAATGATTGAGTGTCTCTCTTCGCTGCCTGCGGAAACCGCCTGCGGAGAGAAAAATGCCGATGCACTGATAAAACTCGCTCATGACGAGAAGAAAAGACTTGCGCCCGGATGCGCGGAATGTGTTTCTCCATGCGGAAGAACCGCTGATTACAATATGGAAGAACTCTGGAATGCCGATGACGGTGTCCGCAGTCTCAAACTCATGATTCTGCTCGGACTGCGCGGCCTTGCGATAAAAATCAGATTCGCATCCGAACTCGGTAAAGATGTGAAGAAAAATTGCGATATTTTCGGAAAAGCGCTTTTTGCTGTCGGGGAGGAATTCGACGAATATTATCTTGTCGGTATCGCGGCCGAAATCGGCGAAAATATGCTTGAATGCATGAAACTTATTGACAGCGAGGACGCCGATTCGCGCATTAAAAAATGCCGTATCGGTCATGACGATGAAAACTGCGGATACTGCTTTGCCTTTTTTAACTGCGTCGGAACAGATGTGGATTTTCTGTCCGCACACACAAAAGGAAACTTTGCGAATGTCAAAATAAAAGACAGCACGGTCCCCGCATTTGTAACCGAGTCTGCGGCCGAATATCTCTCATCGGCTTTTGAAATCACCGAAAAATAATTATCGTCCGCAAACGGATGCCGATATTTTGCTCGGCATCCGTTTGCGATTTTCGTCAAACTGTAACTTTTTTTTGAAAAAATGCCGCAATACCGCTTTTTTAACATCCGCTGTGATATAATTACGAAGTCAGAGATTTCGCCGATTTCGTATAATCGGATTTTTTTACCGAAGGAAAGGCTTCCCGACAATGAAAAAAATACTCAAATGGCTTGATAACTTTTGGTACCATTATAAATGGATAATAATTATCAGCTCTTTTTTTGTCATAATGTTTGCGATAGGTATTTATCAGATTGCGACACGCAGCGAATATGATTTGAAAATCGTCTATGCTGGTCCGTCGGTTCTTATCGACGATGAAAAATCGGACGGTATCAAATCGGCTTTCGCGGGATTTATCGAAAAAGATATCACGGGAGACGGCAAAAAGACGGTTCTGCTGCATTCCTATTCGATTGTGTCGGATAAACAGCTTGAAGAACTCAGAGACGAGGCAAAAAAGGACAATGACTTTGTTTATTATGATGTGTCGCTGAGAGACGATGCCGTAAGCAGCATATCCACTCTGCTTGTAACCGGAGAAGCATCGATCTGTCTTTTCGATGAGTATGTCTATAATAAATTTTCGGATCAGGATATGTTTGTTCCGCTTTCCGAAATACTCGGATATAAACCGGATTATGCCGTGGACGATTATGCGGTAAGACTTTCGGATACCGGTTTCGGAAAATATTTTACCGCACTTGACGCGATAGACGGCGATACGCTGATCTGCGTCAGAAAGCTGTCCTACCTTTCGGGCGCGGGAAAATCGGAAAGTTCAAAAAACGAGCATGAACTTGCCGTTGAAACTTTCCGAAAAATACTCGAGTTTGAAAGCCCGAATTGACGGTGCGGTTTGAAATTCGCCACAAAGGTGCGGCACGGCTGTCTGCGTCGCATGGCAATTCTGCACAAAAAATAAAAAAATCTTTTGTGCAATGGTACAAATCGCAATTTTATTGAAATTTTGACCGTCAAACTGTTGATTAAAAAAAAAAAAGATGTTATAATACCGAAGAGAAAATATAACCGATACTTCTCAGAGTATTAAGGGGGAAATAAACTTGAAAAAACTGATTGCAATAATGCTTTGTATCGTCACAATCCTCTGCACTTTTGCGGGCTGTGTGAAGAAGGAAGATCCGGGCGCCGAGATAAATGCGTATATGAAACGTCCGACGACATTTGATCCTGCCATCGCATACTCTGATCAGGCATCGGCACAGTTTCTGTCCATGATATATCAGGGACTTTTCACAATCAACGAAAACGGCTCGCTTGAAAAGGCAATGTGCAAGAGCTATACTGTTGACGGCAATGTCATAGAGTTCAAACTCAAAGACACCTGCTGGTCGGACGGTACCGCGGTTGACGCCGATGACTATGTTTACGCGTGGAAGAGAATTCTCAATCCGGAATTCTCGTCCGAGGCCGCATCTCTTCTTTTCTATATAAAGAATGCCAAAGAGGTTAAAAACGGAGACGTTCCGATTGACAATCTCTGCCTGTACGCTTCGGGTACATCGATTATCAGAGTTGAACTTATCGATGAATCTTATGTCGATAAATTCATATACAATACCGCGAGCGTTGCACTTTACCCGCTTCGCGAGGATGCCGTAAACAAGATTTCGGTAAGCGAACCTTTCTACGACAGCAAAATCGATGAAAAGACCGGACTCAGCATACTTGACGGCAATAAATATCTTACCGATTACAGCTGGAGCACACTTGCGACCATTCTCGTATCCTGCGGCCCGTTCTATGTTAAGAAGGTAGACTTTTATCCCGAAAGCGGCAACTCGTCGGTTCTTCTCGAGAGAAACAAATACTACTACCGCGATACGAGCGACACGAGCGATGACGCGCTTCGTAAAGAAGTAAACCCGAACAGAGTTTATGTTGAGTTCTATGCGACCAAGTCAACCGAATCGGCGGCAAAAGCCTATGAAGCATATACCGCAGGTACACTCATCGAGTTCAATGAACTTCCGATTCTTTATGATTCGAATCTCCCACTTGCAAACAGAACGGCAAACGATGATGTTCATGACCTCAACGCAACCTACACATACTACTTTAATGTGAACAATCCGCTTTTCGAAAAAGCGGAGGTTCGTAAAGCACTTTCCGCGGTTCTTGACCGTGATAAGATCGCATCTATTGTCGTTTACGGCAAAGCCGCAACGGGAATAGTTAACGAAAGCGTATTCTATACAACCAAAAAGACATCCTTCCGCGAGAAGGCGGGCAATGTGCTCGGCTCGTCTATGACGATTGACGAAGCGAAAGCCGCTATCAAGGCTGCCGGCGCAACTACCGGGTCGATTAAGCTGACCGTTCGCGACGATGAGGCCGAAATCGCGGTTGCCGAATACGTCAAATCGGTTTGGGAACAGCTCGGATATACCGTGGAAA
>CAZHPU010000025.1:0-6710 GCA_964534435.1 uncultured Lachnospiraceae bacterium
TAGTTGACGATGAAGAAAAAATCAGATCGCTGATCCGCAAATACGCCGAATTCGAGGGATACACGGTAGACGAGGCGGCAAACGGAATGGACGCGCTCGACCTTTTCTCAAAAGGCAGTTACGATCTTGTCGTTATGGACATAATGATGCCCGGGCTCGACGGACTGTCGGCAAGCAGAGAAATACGGAAAAAATCGGATGTGCCGATAATTATGCTGTCGGCGCGCGGCGAGGAATATGACCGCATCGGCGGATTTCAGCTCGGTGTCGACGATTATGTCGTGAAACCCTTCTCTCCGAAAGAGCTGATGCTCCGCATCGAGGCAATACTCAAACGCACGGGAGCGCAGGGCAAAAAGGAAAACGCGGAGGGCGACGCGCCGTCCGAAAACGCGGTCAAGAGAGAGATTTTCACTCTCGAGGGACTTGAAATCGATTTTACCGCGAGAATCGTGAAGATTGACGGCAAGGTTGCCGATCTCTCGCCGAAAGAATACGAACTGCTTTTCTATCTCGTGAGAAACCGCAACATCGCGCTCTCGCGTGAAAAGCTGATCTGCGAGGTCTGGGGATATGATTTCTTCGGCGATGACCGCACGCTTGATACTCACATCAAGCTCCTGCGCCAGTCGCTCGGGCCGTACAGCAAGTTTATCGTCACTCTGAGAGGAGTCGGATACCGTTTTGAAAGCAGCAAATAACAGAACCGATAAAAAAAGCGGCAGGGGCATGAGCGCGAAATCGACGATTTTCGTCTGTTTTGTCTTTTTCACCGCGGTTGCGGTCGCTCTGCTCGCTCTGCTTCAGGTCTTTTTTCTGAAATACATCTATCGCGCGGTAAAGGTCGGCGAGCTTGAAGACGCCTGCCGAAAAATCGTCGAAGAGTGCGATGATGTCGGCGTATACAGGACGGCATCCGAACTTGCCGACGACTACGACATCTGCGTTCAGATATACAATCCGACAACCGCGAGCCGCACCAAACTCACGCAGTATTCGCCGGGCGGCTGCCTTCTTTACGAGCTTTCGGGCAACGACTGCATGAAAATCTACCTTTCGATGACAAAATCGGGGGAGAGCCGCAAGGTGCTCGGCATAAGACTCGGCGAATCAACATACAGCGGATTTGACGGAACGCGTACGACATCTGTCGAAACCGATGATTTTTCGATTTGGTCGGCAGACGATCAGGGCAATGTTGTTCTCTGCGCAATCACCGAAAATTCGGACGGCGACGATATTCTCGTGATGGTGAACAGCTTTCTGACACCTGTCAGCGCACTGACACGCACAATCGGGATTATCCTTGCGGTTGTGGCGGGCATTCTGGTCTTTCTGTCGGTGATAATTGCGGGACATCTGTCGGGCAAAATCGCGAAACCGCTCAGACGGATGAACAACCGCGCGAAACTGCTCGGCGAAGGGAACTACGGCGTAAGATTCGACGAAAACGCGGGATATACCGAGGCAAACGAGCTTGCGGCGACGCTTAATCAGGCGGCGTCCGATCTGTCGAAGGTCGACAAACTCAGAAACGAGCTTATCGCCAACATCTCGCACGATCTGCGCACGCCGCTGACTCTCATATCGGGATACAGCGAAATCATGCGCGATTTTCCGAGCGAGGTAACAGCCGCAAATCTTCAAACGATAATCGACGAGAGCGCGCGGCTCAGTTCGCTTGTAAACGATCTGCTCGAAATTTCGAAGATACAGAGCGGAAACATACAGATAAAGCCCGAAAAATTCGACCTTTCGGAGGAGCTTGACAAAACTCTCGAAACATACAAAACGCTCGCGGGCAAGATGGGCTACAACATTACGCTCGAAAAAGAGGGCGACGGAAACATCTGCGCCGACAGAGCGCTTGTTATCCGCGCGGTGAATAATCTTGTCAACAACGCGATGACATATACGGGTGCCGACAAGAAAATCGCGCTGCGTATGACCGGCTCTCGGGACAGCGTCAGAATAGAGGTCAGCGACAGCGGTATGGGTATCCCCGCCGACAAGCTGAATCTCATCTGGGACAGATATTACAAGGTTGATGCCGAACATAAGCGTGCGGCGCAGGGAAGCGGTCTCGGACTTTCGATTGTAAGATCGATAATGCTGATGCACAGCGGAAAATACGGTGTGCGCAGCCGCGAGGGCAGCGGCTCGACATTCTGGATAGAATTTCCGAGAGAGTATGCGGGAACCGCCGACAACGAATAAACAAAAAAATCACGGATATGCACTGCATATCCGTGATTTTTTACTGTGCTGTAACGGCTTATCTGCCGTTCCATTCGTTTATCTGCTTTCTCAGCCAGTCAACAAAGTTTTCGATTCCTTCGCCGGTCTTTGCGCTTATAAAATAAATTTCGCAGTTCGGATTTAGTTTTTTGATGCGTTCCACAACCGCTTTGTCGTCAAAATCAAATACGCATTTGGTGTCTATCTTGTTGATAAGCACGCAGTCGCTGATTGTGAACATAAGCGGATATTTGAGCGGTTTGTCGTCTCCCTCGGGAACCGACAAAATCATTGCGTTTTTGCTTGCACCTGTGTCAAACTCGGCAGGGCAGACAAGATTGCCGACATTTTCGAGCACGACAAAATCAAATTTGTCGGCGCCGAAGCTGTCAAGTCCCTGCTTTGTCATACCCGCGTCAAGATGGCACATACCGCCTGTGTGAAGCTGGATTGATTCGGCACCCGTCTCGGCGATTGCTTTTGCGTCAACCTCGCCGTCAATATCGGCCTCCATAACGCCGATTTTATATTCATCCTTCAATGCGGCAATCGTCCGTTTTAATGTCGTGGTTTTGCCGCTTCCGGGCGAGGACATAAGATTTAAGAGAAAGGTTCTGTCTTTTTTCAGCCGCTCTCTGACCTTGTCCGCCTCTCTGTCGTTGTTTTCGAATATCGAGTGCTTGATTTCAATTACTTTATAATCGTTCATAATACCCCGCTTTGCAAAACGCCTATTTGTTTTCTGCGGCATTTTTGCCGAATTTTTTACCGTCCGAACCTATAATATCACCAAAAAAAGCAATAGTCAATAAACAAATTTATAAAAATTGATTGACTTTTGTAAATAAAGATTATAAAATATACATATATGAACATTTTAAGGAGAATTGTCTTATGCCCGAAAGATACGAATATGTTACTCCTCCGAGTCTGGGTGTTGCCAATCCGCGCCCGAAGGTTTTGGCAGTCGGAAAGAAAATAACCGATGTCATCGCCCATAAACTGAAAGGCGTTACCTCAAATGACGCGGAATATTGGGGACTTGCCGAAATACTGACCGACGATATGTGCGACATTGTGCTGTCAATGGATCTCCGTAAGCCGATGACATTTGAGGAGATTGCGGACAAAAACCGTCAGTTCACAAAAGAAAAAGTCCGGGAGCTGCTTGACGATCTGAGCTATGTCGGAATTTTGGAGTACGATTACGGCTATCATTACGACCACAACGGCAGAACCGCTCCGCAGAGCGAGAGAAGATATATTCTGCCGATGTTTGTACCCGGTTCGGCAGAGCTGCTTAACATTCACGAGCTTCCCGACGGTACAAATCAGAGGCTTGCCGATCACCCCGAAATCGCATCTTTCTTCGAAAGAATGACATTTGTTCCGCTTGCGGGCATCACCCATATGGTACCTCCCGGAGGCTCGGGCGTGGGTATGCACGTTATTCCTGTCGAAAAGGCGATTTCGATGGAAAACGGAGTTATGGATATTGAGCAGCTTTCCTACTGGCTCAAAAAGTATGAGGGCCATATAGGCGTTGCCCGCTGTTCATGCCGCGCTTCCCGTGCGGCTCTTGACGAGGGCTGTGCCGACGACGATTACGGCTGGTGCATCGGTGTGGGCGACTTTGCCGATTACTGCCGTGAAACTCATAAAGGCCATGACATTACATATGACGAGGCTATGGAAATTCTCCGCAACGCCGAGAAAAACGGCTTTGTCCATCAGATTACGAATATCGACGGCGACAACAAGATTTTCGGTATCTGCAACTGCAATGTGAATATCTGCAACGCGTTGAGGACATCGCAGCTTTTCAATACGCCCAATCTTTCACGCTCGGCATATACCGCAAAAGTCGAAGCCGAAAAGTGCGTTGCCTGCGGCAAGTGCGTTGAATATTGTCCGGCAGGCGCGGTAAGACTCGGACAGAAGCTCTGCACAAAGCAGGGCGAGGTCGTTTATCCGAGAAGAACTCTCCCCGAACAGTCGTCCCTGAAAGAGTATCTTAACTGGAAAGAGGACAAGTGGGACGAAAATTACAGAGACAACAACAGAATCAACTGCTATGATACGGGTACGGCACCCTGCAAGACGGCCTGCCCCGCACATATAGCCGTTCAGGGCTATCTTAAAATGGCGGCGCAGGGCAGATACAGAGATGCGCTTGCGCTTATCAAAAAGGACAACCCGTTCCCCGCAATCTGCGGTCGAGTATGCAATCACAAATGCGAGGATGCCTGCACAAGAGGAACGATCGACAGAGCGGTTTCAATCGACGCCGTTAAGAAATTCATCGCCGAGCAGGATCTCAAAGCCGAGACAAGATATGTTCCCGAAGTCGTAATCGCTTCAAACAGATATGACAGATGGAGTCAGAAAATCGCGATTATCGGAGCGGGCCCCGCAGGTCTCTCGTGCGCTTATTATCTTGCGACAAAGGGATATAAGCCGACCGTGTTCGAGAAAAGCGAAAAGCCCGGCGGTATGATGAGATACGGCATACCGTCATATAAACTCGAAAAGGATGTTATCGATGCCGAAATCGATGTTATAAGAGAGCTCGGCGTTGAGATTAAATGCGGCGTTGAGGTCGGCAAAGACATTACACTTGACGAGCTGCGCGGACAGGGCTTTGAGGCGTTTTATATCGCCGTCGGCTGTCAGGGCGGCAAAAAGGCGGGTGTTGACGGCGAGGACGCAAACGGCATTGAAATCGCGGTCGATTTCCTGCATTCGGCAGCCGAGGATCAGACTCGGAAGATAGACGGCGATGTTGTTGTCATAGGCGGCGGTAATGTTGCGGTTGACTGCGCGAGAACCGCTCACCGTTTCGGCGCGGCAAAGGTTTCGATGGTATGTCTTGAATCGAGAGACAGTATGCCCGCTTCAAAAGAAGAGGTCGCCGAAACGCTTGAAGAAAATATCGAAATCATCAACTGCCGCGGACCGAAAGAAATCATAAAAGACGAAAACGGCAATGTCAAGGCGGTCGTTTTCAAGAAATGCACGCGCACAATCGATCCCGCAACAAAGAAATTCTCGCCCGAATATGACGAGGACGATACCGTGGAAATCAAGGCCGACAGAGTTATATACGCAATCGGTCAGTCAATCGAATGGGGAAATCTGCTCGACGGCGAAAAGGTTGAGCTCGGACGCGGCGGATATCCTGCCGCAGACGGTCTTACCTTCCAGACCGCGCAGCCCGATATTTTCGTCGGCGGCGATGTTTATACCGGTCCGAAATTTGTAATCGATGCCATCGAAGCGGGCAAATGCGCCGCGGAATCTCTTCACAGATATGTTCATCCGCACGCGAGCCTTACAATAGGCAGAAACCGCAGAGATTTCATCGAACTTGACAAAGACAATATAGTCATCGAAAGCTACGACAATTCCTCACGTCAGGAGGCGGGAATCGATGAGAGTATCGACCGCGGAATGTCGTTCAGAGACGCGCACAAGACTCTTACCGAAGAGCAGGTGAAAATCGAAACAGCCCGCTGTCTCGGCTGCGGCGCGTCGGTTGTCGATCCGAACAGATGTCTCGGCTGCGGCGTATGTACCACGAAGTGCGAGTTTGACGCAATCAAACTGCACAGAGATCATCCCGAAGCATCGAAGATGGTTACCGCCGAGGATAAGATGAAGCACATCCTGCCCTATTTCGCGGGCAATGTCGCGAAGCTTGCGATTAAGAAGATACCGAAAGAGGTCAAGGAATACGAAAAGAAATATACCGAATTCCGCGAGGCCGTCGGCAAGGATACCGACAAGCACTGAGAGGTAAATTATGCACGAACTCGGTGTGGTTTTCTATGTTATCGACGACGTGAAAAAGGTTGCCGCCGAAAACAATGTCGAACACGTTCACAGCGTTACGCTTGAAGTCGGCGAGGTCTCTACCGTCATTCCCGAATATCTTATCGATTGCTGGAACTGGGCAGTTAAAAAACACGAGATACTTACCGACTGCGAACTGCGTGTCGAACGTATTGACGCGGTAACCTATTGCGAGGACTGTCAAAAGACATATCAAACCGTGAGGTACGGAAAAAAATGCCCTTACTGCGGCAGCGAAAGCACATACCTCATTAAGGGCAATGAATTCAATATAAAAGAGATAGAAGTAACATAATGCAAAGCAGACCGCCCAAAAGGGCGGTCTGCTTTCTTTTGTCAGTCAAGGACGGTTATTTCGATTTTGTCGTGCTCGGTGTCGGTGCAGACCGACAGCATACAGCCGTTGAACTCGTAACTGAAAAAGCGGTGCGGTCTGTCGGGATAAACTATCGGAATGCCGCACGACAGCCATTTCCCCCTGCTTTCAAGCTCTGTCCAAAGGCGTATACGTTCATTCGCGTCATCCGGAAATATGTCGCCGAAAAATCGGCGCATGACGCGGTCGGATATTTTTCTTATGTCGGTGCGCTGAATGTCGACTCCGACCTCGCTGTCGGACA
>CAZHPU010000025.1:6810-13794 GCA_964534435.1 uncultured Lachnospiraceae bacterium
CTTATTACCATCGCGAGAACTCCGATAAGCGCCCCGTAAATCAGCCGTCCGTACATCGACACGGGCTGACGGCGTCTGTCGGATGCGATGAAAACGGCTCCGAACAGCAGTCCGCCGCAGAGAATTTCGGAAATCGCGAACAGATAGTATTCGACCGAATCGGGCGCGAACTCGAATGCCACGACAAAGGCGGCGGCGACGGCGGCGGCAGGCGTTTCCCACTGAATATGTCCTCTTATGAGAAGATAGACCATGCAGAGCAGGATGAGAACCGCCGATATTTCGCCGATCATTCCGTCCGATCGGCCGAGAAACATATCGGTCAGCGAATCGTCGGGAAGCTCGCTGCCCGAAAGAATCGACAGCGGTGTCGTCATGCGTTCGGAATCCGAATAGAAAAACGATGCGCCGAAATTCGATGTAATCGGTATCATGAGCGTGCGAGCGGCGGCAATCGGCGAGATTATCCCGTCGAGCAGATATTTCAGGGCGACCGCGAGCAGGTCGAAAATCACAAGTGCCGCGAGCGAAACATTGTACGGGAGCATGCAGACGGTGCAGAGCCCGATGAAAATCGGGTAGATGTCAAACCGAACCGCCGAATCTTTTTTCGATTTTACGGTAAATTTTATGATGAGCCTTGCCGCAAGATCGGCGGCTGCCGAAACGGCTGCCGAAATGATGCAGAGAAGAAAAACGCGGGACGAATATTTGACCGCCGCCCAGATAATCGGCGGAATCAGCGCCGCCGTCTGCTCTATCGATATCGAGGCACTGGCGGTTCCGGATGAGATAAAAGGCGGCTGTCCCGACGATTTGCGTTTCTTCGGACTTGTAAATTTATTCATCGTCTCCGCCTCCTTTGTCATTGCCGTACTCTCTGCCGCTTGCCGAAAGTCCGCCGAGCTTTATGTTTGACGGGCAGACATACGAACAGCATCCGCAGCCGATGCAGATGCCCTCGGTGCGCGCGAGATAGTCGGAGAAGAGCAGGCGGTCGAATTTAGCACGCAGACCGCCGCTTTTCAGCTCGGCGGTTTTACGCACGAGCAGATACATCGGGCAGACATCGTCACATTCGCCGCAGCCGATGCAGTCGGCGGTCTGACGCCTTAAAGGCTTTGTAACGGTCAGCGTGCGTGTGAAACTGTCGGTGCAGTCGTCCGAATGGCATTTTCTGCCGTTCATCAGCCCGTTCTCGACGGTTATTCCGCCGTTTGCCGAGCAGATGTCGGTAAGGTCCGAGATTTTTGTGTAAAGCGGCACCGAAAGACAGCCGCCGTCCTCGGCGAGCGGCCCGCCGACATAGACAAGTGAGCGGATATAGGGTGCGCCGTAAACGAATCCGTCATAGACGGCGGCGGCAATATCGGCGGGAATGATGAGCAGTCCGTGCTCTTCGGGCAGTTTCGCCGCGCCGAGCTCTCTTCCGATGATAAGATTGAAAATCAGTTTGCCGTTGTCTGACGGGTATATCGGGCAGATTTCGGTTGTGCCGATGAAATTTCGGTCGGGCGCGAGTTTTGCGTCTATCATGCCGCAGAGATCACGGTCATCCGACGGCAGTATTATTTTGCAGTCTTTTATGCCCATTGCCGACATGATGAGCTTTGCCGCGCCGATGATTTTGTCGGGATAGACCGCCGCCGCGCGGCGCCTTAAATCGGTGTACGGCCGGCAGTCAAATGCCATAATCGCGAGCATATATGATTTTCCGAGCGCGCGAGACAGCCTGTCGGCGAGCGCGCCGTCATCGCCGTCGGGAACGGCGAGCCGTCTTATTCTGCCGATAAATTCGTCGGCGGTGATTTCGGATGCCGATTTGCCGGTGAGCTTGTCGTAGGCGACGCAGTCGGGTGCGGGCGTTGATTTGCCGTCGCTCTCGACGCATATGATATATTCGCCCGAATTTTCGAAATCATCGCCTTTTTTAACCGATGCCTTGCCCGAAATCGGGGAGAGCATCGGGATTTTTTCGCCGTCGGCGACCGCCGATCCCGCAAAAACGGCGTCCCCGTCGCTTATAAGCGGATGTTTCGAGACGATTTTTATCTTTTCGGGGAGAGGATATTTTTCGGGCGCGAGAAAAGAGCCGTTGTCGGTTCTGTCAAACAGAATGCCGCCCTTTATGCTTTTTTTCAAAATATCACCTCCGCCGTTATGTCTTAAACTATATTATAACTCAATAAAAGGACAAAATCAAGGGCTAATCGGTGAACAAAGCCGAAATTCAACCGAAAAGGCGAAATATGAGCTCAAAATAATTTTATATTGCCGCAGATTTTCGAAAAAAACTATTGACAAAGCAAAAAGGCTGTGATATAATAATCAGGCGCTCAAACCGAAAGGCTCGAACGCAGGTAAATGATGGCGGAATAGCTCAGCTGGCTAGAGCAACCGGTTCATACCCGGTAGGTCATAGGTTCAAATCCGATTTCCGCTACCAGGCCCGTTGGTCAAGCGGTTAAGACACGGCCCTTTCACGGCTGTAACATGGGTTCGATTCCCGTACGGGTCACCAAAAAAATACGGATGATGTCAGTGACGCATCCGCCAAAGAAACCCCCGAGGGGCGGAACTTCTGTTCCGCCCCTCGGGGGTTTTTACGGATTAAAAATATTTTTTGTTTTTACTTGAAATTCGGCACTGTTTATGTAATAATCATAATAGTAGATAATATTTCACTTGACAACACGAAACCGAATTTTCGGCTCTTTATAAGAAAGGTACGATACCGATATGAAGCTGTCAAAAGAAAAATTCAAGGCGATGAGCAACGAATACAAATGGTGCCTTATCAACGGAATTATAGCGGGTGCGATTGATCTCAGCTGTCTCGAGCCCGAGCCGATGGACGATTTTACATACGAGGGTGTCGCTTTCCTTCTCCCGCTTGAGGAAGACACCGACGATACTGTCTGCGAGCTGAGCGCGAGAGCCTATTATGCGGGACTTTTTGTAGACGACGATGATAATAAAGCTGAGAGTTAACTACAACAATCTTGTTGCGTATGGGACACCGAGCATAAAAAGACGGCTGGTTTTGGATCTAATCTATTACTCTGTTGTTTTGCCCCTTTATCTGTGCTACTTCATTATTAAATGGACGCTCATTGTATCCTTTTATATACTCAAGTGGATTTTCAAGGGTATGTGCTTGTTCTTTTTCATGCTGCTTGCGCTGCTTATTATACCCGATCCGCCGCCCTGTCATCACCATCACGGGCCGCACCGATTTTGATGCGGCTTTCCGAATATTTCGCAAATTTCAAAGAGAGCAGACCGAAAAATATGACGGTCTGCTCTCTTTTTGCGTTAAAAAGGCGAAAACGGCGGCGGTTTTGCGCGTCTTTTCGTCTGCTTGTACAAACTTGACGGCGGCTGTTGACAAATTATGCCGCGCGTGATATAATTGCAGCTGTTCAGGTTATGAAAGGAATGATTATAATATGTATAAAAGAATACTTACGGTTCAGGATATATCATGTGTCGGACAGTGCTCGCTGACCGTCGCGCTTCCGATTCTGTCGGCGTGCGGACTCGAAACCTGCATTATCCCGTCGGCGGTGCTGTCGACTCATACATACGGGTTTAAGGGGTACACGTTCTGTGATCTCACCGATGAAATCGAGCCGATTATGAAGCACTGGATGAGCGAAAACATCAAGTTCGATGCAATCTATACGGGTTATCTCGGAAGCACGCGCCAGATTGCGCTTGTCAAGGAGCTGTTTGCAAATGTCGGCGCAGACGGATTTTGCAAAATCGTCGATCCCGCAATGGCCGATAACGGAAAACTCTACACCGGATTTGATATGGAATTTGTCGGCGAGATGAAAAAACTCTGCGGATCTGCCGACATTATCCTCCCGAATATCACCGAGGCCGCTCTTATGTGCGGGACAGAATACCGTGAAAATTATGATGAGGCCTATGTCGTACGGCTCTGCGAGGCGCTTACCGATGCGGGCGCGAAAACGGTTGTGCTGACCGGTGTCGGATATACACCCGATACGACCGGCGTTGTCGTTTACGGCGGCGGAAAACTCGAATACTATTGCCACAAAAAGATATCGAAAGGCTGTCACGGAACGGGCGATGTTTTCGCATCGGCGTTCACGGGCGCATATATGCAGGGCAAATCGGTATATGACAGCGCGAAAATCGCCGCCGACTATACGGTTGCCTGCATCGAGAACACAATCTCGGACGGCAGTCACTGGTACGGCGTAAAATTCGAGCCGCTTCTCGGAGAGCTTGCGAAAAAAGTATCCGAAAATTGAACGGCAGAAAATATACGGTCTCCGCAGGCGTTGTATAACGATGACGGTCGGCAAAAAAACGAATAATCGAAAGTTAAGCATAAAAGCAGTCCTCAATGAACTTTCATTGAGGACTGTTTTACTGTCGTGGGGTTAGAACATAATGCTTTTCTCAACATCCGTATTAAAACTTATGAAAAAACGCAAGACAGGCAAATTTTGCGATTAACTTTCCTTCTTATGATTGTGAGAGAGATAGTCGGAGACACAGTCCTGCCAGTCAGCCTCGCTGATTGATGAAAACGCTCTTGTGATATTTTCGCAATTCAATGCATAAATATATTTTTCGGCAAGCGAATAGCAGTTTTCAATCGTAATATCATCATTGATTATTTCGCAGAATCGAGCATATACTGCGGGATCGGCAGATCCTATATCCGCAAAAAGAAAAGGATTTGCTCCGCTGAGATATTCCCCGACAACTTTGTCTTTGGTTTCATCCCAATTTGCATCGAGAACATAAAATATCATACAAAACAATTCAAATTTGCTCATTTCTTTTTTCTCCTTTTAACGGGGTTATCATTATATCCCGTTTCGTTGTTCCAGGGTCGCGGAACGCTGTTTTGACCGCCTTCGTTAATTATTCCGTCTCGATATCGAACCCAATTTTGAAGCCCGTCATTTGTTGTTTCGGCGTTCCAGGAATTACCGTATTTGTCATTTCCGACATACTTGCTTTTGTCATTTGCTAAATCGGTAAGAATTTTTCTGTTGCTCGGAGTATCGCTTAAATGCCCCTCACGATTTCCGAATATATGATTGATTTGAGCATCATCGCATGGAAGTGAAATTACATTTTCAAGGCGCTGTTCGTTATTAACCGCCGCACTTTCCGAGTTAAGCTGATCGATTGTTCCCTGAGAGCCACGTGTACCGTTGCTGATGCCGCTGTATGGTCCGCTGCTCATTTTGTCGCCTCCTCTGCTATTTGACGGTTTCGGCGGCGCATTGTATTGTCGACAATGCGAACATCAATTCCGTTTGATACTGCATAATTAAACAGGCTGAGAGAGGTTTCATCATTTCCGCAAACAGAGTAGACAAGGATTGTTTTCAGATTAAAATGATCAACAGTATACTTAACCGTGTCCTTGATTCGCTGTCTGTCATTTGCATATCTGACATGACTCTTTGTGCTGAAGCACATGACACTGCAATTTTCAAAACCGCTCATATACCTGTCAAGTTTATCGGCGGAAAGATAGATTGCATTCGGAATGACGATAGCGCCTATTTCAAGAACAAACCAAAGAATAATAACTCGAACCTTAAAAAGCCGATAGTCGTTTTCGTAACTCCAAATATCGTCAAACATAGAATAATCGGGTGCAACCACGAAACTTACATCTTTGTATTTTTTCTTGTATTTGGCGAGTAAGTTCTTGTTATTGTAATATATTGCGTTAAAAAGTCCGTCTTTATTATCAAAAGAGCGGTCATATGTGTAAAACGCAACGGCGGTTAACGGTGTTTTATGAAACAGCCACGGCTCGCTGTTTAGGGCAATAAAATCCGGATAGACATTCGGACTGCAGTGATGAATCGGAAGATCATAGTCGTTCAGAAATGATTGATTCAACAAATTTGCAATCCCATAGTTGAGTTGATTTGTCAAATCAATGTTTTTTCGCCAGGCTGTCCCATCTTGACAGACCTGCTTATGTGATATTTTTTTCATTATAATACCTGCAAAGGATCATAATAATCCTTCTTTCCACTCGTACAACAAGGCAGTGAGTTTTTTGAAATTTTACCTTGAGGTTGAGCCTCCGCGGTATTTCAACGAATTTACCGGATTACAAATAGAAATACTCGGAGACAAAAAATGAATTTTTCTGTAAATTTTAATAAACAGCTTGACTTTCATCCCCGAAATACTTTATAATAAAGGAACCGGATTACGAATAGAAATATTCGGGGATAAGCGCCGTGTTGATTGTTTCGACAATTTTCACGGTGCTTTTCTTTTATAACACATTCAAGAGACATCGCCTCGCTTCTGCGAAAATTAACTTATCGGAGAATTTCAAGCAGGGAAAAATAATAGTATGTGCGGTTTCTGCTTTTATTATCCGAATAAATGATTTTATTGTCTACCAATGTTGCAAGATACCTGCTTACACTTGAAAGCGGTATTTCGGTTGTTTCGGCAATTTGTTTGGCGGTTGTTATAGGATAACGATATAACGTATTTATAACGTCGACAATGTTTGATGAACGGGCGAGATCGCGGGCAACGGCAAGGTCTTTTTCGTACAGCAGATTTATTTTTGAAATAATATCGATGTATTTATTACATTGACGGGTAACGGTTGTAAGAAAAAAATTAATCCATTCGTTCCATTTTTTGTGATAACGTATATCATTTAACAGCGTATAATAAAGAATTTTGTCCCGCTCCAGGGCTTCGCTTATAAAAAAGCAGGGCAGGTCAATTTGCTTTTGCGAAAAAAGGTACATTGGTATCAGTATGCGCCCCGCGCGTCCGTTTCCGTCCATAAAAGGATGTATTGTTTCAAATTGCGCGTGAATAATCGCGGCTCTTACAAGAGGTCGAAACTTATCCTGCGGATTATTGATGTATGAGATCAGATTGTTCATCAATGACGGGACCTCCTCCGGCATCGGGGGAACAAAAGTAATGGCGTGTGAAGGATCG
>CAZHPU010000026.1:0-4498 GCA_964534435.1 uncultured Lachnospiraceae bacterium
GGCGACAACTTCGCAGTTGTTGTAGTTTTCTTTGAGCCACGGAATTATTATCGATGTGTCAAGTCCGCCCGAATAGGCGAGAACTATTTTCTTTATGTTTTTCTTGTCAGACTGTGAAATCATTTTATGCACTCCCGCGTAATTTGAAAATTTATGCATAAATTATAACATATAATGAATATTTATGCAACATCATTTTGTCACGAATTTGCCGCTTGTATCTGTCGGGCTTTTGGCTGATTTGCATAAAATACTTGATTTTGCTTTTTCGGTGTGCTATACTGTAATCGGCGATTCGCATAATTTGTCTGCGGACAGAGCGCGGAGGAATGGTATGAAAAAAACGGAAAAACGAATAAAGACGGCGGCAATTCGCGTATTTTCCGCGCTGTTTGCCCTGATTTTTGTCTTTTCGGCGGCGGGATGCGGCAAATCGGACGAAGAAAAGATTCGCACCGCCGCATATGTCGACTGCTTCGACACCGTTTCGTTTATAAAAGGATACGCCGACAGCGGGAGCGAATTCGATAAATATGCGGAAGAATTTTACGGTCTGCTCAAATATTATAACGCTCTTTACGATATATACAACCTTGCCGATGAGCCGAATCTCAAAAGTCTGAACGATGCGGCGGGCGGCGGCGCGGTCACACTGTCCGAGGATATAATCGAGCTGCTCGAATTTTCGAAAAAAATATACACTCTGACGGGCGGCAAAACGAATATCGCGCTCGGATCGGTGCTTAAAATCTGGCACGAATACAGGGAAAAGGGAATTGCCGATCCCGAAAATGCCGCTCTTCCGTCAAAGGAGGAGCTTGCCGACGCCGCTCTGCATACCGACATCGAAAATATAATAATCGACCGCGAAAATATGACCGCGAAAATCACCGACGCCCTTTGCAGTATTGATGTGGGTGCGGTCGCGAAAGGATTCGCCGCCGAAAAAATCGCAAAAAAACTCCGCGAGGACGGATTTGTAAACGGCATAATCAGCATCGGCGGCAACACGGTCGCGATAGGCGGACGTGACGGCGGCGGCTGGAAACTCGGAATACGCGATCCCGAAAAAGACGACAGCAGTTATCTTATAAAACTCGCGCTGACCGATATGTCGGTTGTCACGAGCGGATCATATCAGCGTTTTTACAGCGTAGGCGGCAAAAATTATCATCATATAATCGATCCCGACACGCTTATGCCCGCGGAGGGGTTTGTGTCGGTGTCGGTGGTCTGCGGCGACTCGGCGACAGCCGACGGGCTGTCAACCGCACTTTTCTGTATGAGTCTTGAAGAGGGAACGGCAGTTGTAAACTCGCTTGACGGCGTTTATGTTCTTTGGGTAACCGCCGACGGTAAAATGATAAAAAGCGACGGCTTCGACTCGTTTGTGAGTGAATGAACGGTTTTGTTGTGAGGAAATCCGAATGAAAAAGGAAAATTCGATATTCGGGAAAAACGATATTATTGTCGCGGCGTCGATTTTCGGGCTTGCGCTCCTGCTATGGCTCTGTTTCTCGCTTACAAAGAGCGGCGGCGAAGAAAAAATCGCCGTTGTCAGATCGTGCGGCGAAATTGTCACAAATCTGCCGCTCGATGCCGATACCGTCTATACGGTCGAAAACGGCGACGGCGGCATCAACGTGATTACGGTGAAAGACGGCAAGGTCGCGGTGACAGAGTCGTCCTGCCCCGATCATATCTGCGAAAAAACGGGATGGCTGACGGGAGAGGGCGACGGGGATATAATCGCCTGCCTGCCGAATCGGCTTACTGTTACAATCGAGAGCGGAAAAACGGAGTCCGCCGACTGAGGCGAAATTATAAAAAATATGGAAAAATTCGGAAGCGGCGGGAAAAACCGCGAAAAAATCAAAAAAATCGTATATGTCGGGCTCTTTTCGGTGTTTGCGCTCGCGCTTTCCTATGTTGAAAGGCTGATTCCGCTTGATCTCGGCCTTCCCGGAATAAAGCCGGGGCTCGCCAATCTCTCGACGCTTATCGTTCTTTATACGATAGGATCGGGCGCGGCATTTTCGGTCGCTGCGGTGCGCATCTGCCTTGCCGCCCTGCTGTTCGGCAGTCCGATGTCGCTTGTCTATTCGGCGGCGGGCGGCATCTGCTCGCTTGCCGTTATGATTCTGCTGAAAAAAATCTGCCGATGCGGGCCGCTCGGCAGTTCGTGCGCGGCGGGAGCCGTACATAACGCCGCGCAGCTCTGTGTCGCCGCCGCGATTACGAATACGGCGAAAATCTTTTCGCTTCTGCCCGTTCTGCTCGCGGTCGGTGCGGCGACGGGAGCGCTGCTCGGAATTATCGCGGGAATTCTTATACCGCGTCTGTCGAAAATCAAAGATTTGCCGTCAAAAGAGGATAAAAATCGCTATATTCATTGACAAAGAAAAAAGCATATGTTATAATTAGGTAACTTTTTTAATTTGAGTAACGAAGGCGCGGGATGCGCCGCATATTTTTTCACAGCGAAAATTATGCGGCAATGCGGCATGACGCCGCTTATTCTCCCGAAAGGATTTTTGCGATGACGAATATTCATCCCGATGTCGAACGGGTTATGTTCGATGAAAAACAGATAAAAGAGCGTATTCACACGCTCGCAAAAGAAATAACAGCCGATTATGCCGACAAAAATCCGCTTTTTGTCGCGATACTGAAAGGCAGCATAATGTTTTTTGCCGATCTCACGCGCGAATTCGATTTTCCGATGACGATGGACTTTATGTCGGTGTCCTCTTACGGGGCGGGTACCGTATCGAGAGAACTTGTTTTCCGCAAGGATCTCGACTATCCGATCGAGGGCAGAAACGTCGTTCTGATTGAGGATATTATCGATACGGGAAACACTCTTTACGTGCTTCGCGAGAAACTGCTTCAAAGAAAGCCCGCGTCGCTTAAAATCGCGGCTTTGCTTGACAAAAAGTCGCGCCGCGCCGCGAATATCGATGCCGATTATGTCGGATTTCCCTGCGAGGACGAATTTGTTATCGGCTACGGGCTCGACTATGACGAAAAATACCGCCAGCTGCCCTATATCGGCGTGCTCCGCCGCTCGATATACGAATAAATATGAAAACTCGGGTACTCCGCAAAGGAGTACCCGAGTTTTTTTTACTCTGTTTACTGTTTTTGAAGTTTGTAATCGAGGAATGTGCGGATAAGTTTTACCGCGCCGTCGACTCCGAGTTCGGATGACGACAGGCAGAGGTCGTAATATTTCGCTTCTCCCCATTTTCTGCCGGTTGTCGAATTGTAGAATGACGCGCGGCTGCGGTCGGTCTTTTTCATAAGATCGGAGGCTTCCTTTTCGCTGAGCCCGCGTTCGCGCTTGATTCGCTCGATGCGGTATTTGTCGTCGGCTGTGATGAAAACGGATGTAAGGTCGCACAGACCTTCAAGGAAATAATCGGCGCATCTGCCGACCATAACGCAGTTGCTCTTGGCGGCAAGGCTCTTTATGGCGTTGACCTGAGCGATGTAAAGCTGTGTTCCGATAGTGTTTTCGGCTCCCGATACGGCAGAGGTGAGATTGTGCTGCCCGATTGCCAGCGTATAGAGCAGCGACGAGGTGCGCTTTTCGTCGTTTCTTTTGAGCAGGTCGATATGCAGTCCGCTCTGCTCGGCGGCGTGAATGAGAATTTCCTTGTCGTAAAATTCATATCCGAGCTCTTCCGCGAGCTGTTTTCCTATGTCGATTCCTCTACTTCCGAACTGACGTCCTATTGCAATAACCTTATTGCCCTGCATTTATGTAACCTGCCTTTCATGATATTTCGCTTTTTTTCTTCACATATATTATATACCGACAGGCCGAATTTGTCAAGGGGTGAGGCCGTCCGACGCTTTTGTTTTTGAACGTTTTCGACCGAAATCGGAAATAAAAAATTCCGACGGTCCTGTTTATGTCATCAAATGTTCACAATTATGCGGTATGATAAGAATGGCAAACAATTTACCGCGGCGGCACGCTTTTTCAGTGCAGACCGCCGTCTGTCCGAATGATTTGCGCCGCCTGCGGCGCGGGGTATGATATGATCGGAAAAAATATTCATAAAATCATTATAACTTTACTGCTTGTCGCCGTCTCCGGCGTCTCGGCGCTTTTTCTGCCGTCTTGCGGAGAGGTCGGCGGTATAACCCGTGAAAAAGACGGCGACGTTGCGGATTCATACGCGACTGCCGTCATGCGCGTCGACGCGATTTCACACGGAGATTTTCCGTCGCCGATTTGCGGTGACGGGTATGCCGTTGTCCGCCTTTCGGCAAACGGCAGCGGCAGAGAGGACGCGAAAAAGGCGATAAGCAAGGCGGTCGAAAATGTCGAAAAAAGCTGCAACATAAGCTCGTACGGCATAAAGACGACCGAACTCGGCGACCTCTACTCCGAAATTCTGAACGAAAATCCCGAATTTTTCTATCTGTCAAGCGGTGTAAAATACGGCTACAACAAATCGACCGGTATCGTTACGACCGTCACCTTCGA
>CAZHPU010000026.1:4508-13524 GCA_964534435.1 uncultured Lachnospiraceae bacterium
ACGGCGAACACGATTTCGGCGATTTTCTCTTTATAGTATTTTTTCAAGTTCGGAAATCACCGAAGCGAAAAAATACTATAAAGAGAAAATCGCCGAAATAGTTACCGCCGTCCCGTCGGATATGACGTCAACTGCCGACATCGCGCTCTTTCTGCACGATTATCTCTGCCTTAACTTCGAATATGACAGCACAAAGACGGTCACCGACAGCTACCGCTTTCTGAAAGAGGGGAAGGGCGTCTGCCAGGCATATACCCTTACCTATATGGCGCTGCTTAATCAGTTTGAAATAGAAAACACCTACGCGACCTCCGAGAGCATGGGCCATATCTGGAACATCTTGAAAATCGACGGACAGTGGTATCACGCCGATGTGACATGGGACGATCCGATCCCCGATGCCAAAGGACGCGTCTGCCACGATAATTTTCTCTGTTCGGACACCGAAATCACAAAGCAGAGCCACAGCGACTGGAAATGCGGCGAAAAATGTTCGAGCAGCCGCTATGATTCGTCGGATTTTGATGAAATCATGACCGCGCCCGCCTTTTCGGACGGCGTATGGTATACGGTTGACTTCGACGGCGGATATATCCGAAAATTCGGCCTTGACAAGATGACATTCGAAAATGTCCGCAAAATCGATGCCGTCTGGCCTGTCGACGGCAGCACATCGGGAGAGGTGTATACCGACTGCTATTCGAATATAGTTTCGGTGAACGGCAAGCTCTGCTACAATACCGAAAGCGGAATAGTCTATTACGACAGTCTTACGGGCGCGGAGGTTGTTATACACAGCTGTGACGAGGGCGGCGGATATGTATATTCGCTGATAAACAAAAACGGCAGACTCGAATATACCGTGTCGAAAAAACCGTATGACAGCGAGTATACGGCATATTCTTTCGAGCCGTCCTTCCCCGAACTTTACCGAAATCTCACCGCCGAAACAACCGCACTCTGCGAAAGCGTACTCGCGGGCGATGAAAACGGCAAATCGAATCTTCTGCTTGTATTTGTCGGAAATCTCTCGGAGATGGAGGATTATGAGGGCCGAATAATCGAGGTCAGCTTTATTCTCGCCGAAAACGAGGTAAAAAGCTATGTATATGATTTCTCGGAAGGCGAAAATCGGCTTTATCTTTATAAAACGGTAGTCGAACCGACGGGAATATATACGGCGGCGGACGGCTGCTGTCTGTACGGCTTTTCGATTGACTCGATTCCCGATGACGCGTGGGACGAGGCCGCCGTCATAATCAAAGACAGGGACGGCGTAAGTCTGTTCGAGGACAGCGTTATAAAATAACAATAACCATATCCGTGTGCGTTTTTTCGCAAAACGCACACGGATTTCGCTTTTTTGGGATATAAAAGGGTAAAACAGCTTGACTTTTATTATTTAAGGTGTATAATCGCTATGTATGTCCGCCGCAGATGCTCTGTCACCGCGGCCTTATTTTGTCATATATAACCGTGAGATTAAAAGTCGGAAACGGAATGCGGAAAGGCAGCATATAATATGAAGAAAAACGAAAACAAAAACAAAAAATACAGCATATCGAAAATGCTGTTTGAATTTCTGCGAGGGTCGGAAAAATATTATATTCTGACCGTGATAACCATTCTTATAAGTTCGGCCGCCGATATGATAAATCCGCAGATTATCAGTTTCACCGTCGACTCGATTATCGACAGCAAAACCCCCGAACTGTCGGCGCTCGCATCGAAAATCGTCGAGGCGGCGGGCGGCGTCGCCTATCTCTCGAAACATCTGTGGCTTATCGCGCTTGCGATAGTTCTTGTCGCCGCAGTTTCGGCATCCATGCGCTACCTTTTTACCGTTTCGTATACCAAAGCCGCCGAAACAACCGTGCAGACAATCCGCAACCGCCTCTTTTCGCATATCGAGCATCTGCCTTTTTCATGGCATATGAAAAATCAGACGGGCGACATCATTCAGCGCTGTACATCCGATGTCGATATGGTCAAACGCTTTCTCTCCGAGCAGCTTGTGTCGGTTTTCAGAATAATCGTTCTCATTGTGCTCGCGCTTTATTTTATGTTTTCGATGAATGTCCGCCTTGCGGTGATTGCGCTTATCACAATGCCGGCAATAATCGGATATTCGGCTCTTTTTCACCGCATAATCGGGCAAAAATTCGAGGACTGCGACGAAAACGAGGGCAAACTTTCGGCGATAGTTCAGGAAAATCTTACCGGCGTGCGTGTGGTGCGGGCGTTCGGCAAGGAAAGCTATGAAAAGGAAAAATTCGGGAAGCAGAACGACTTTTACTGCGGTCTCTGGGAAAAACTCGGCAATGTCATGTCGGCGTTCTGGTGCTCATCCGATTTCGTTTCGGGACTTCAGGTAATGCTGATAATCGTTTTCGGCGCGGTTATGTGCGCGCACGGCGAAATGACCGCGGGCAGATACATCGCCTTCATTTCGTACAATTCGATGCTGGTCTGGCCGATAAGACAGCTCGGACGCATGATTTCCGAACTCAGCAAGGCGACCGTTTCGATGAAGCGTATAGCATATATACTCTCGTCAGAGACCGAAAAGGACAAACCGAACGCGCTCACCCCCGATCTTAACGGCGATATCGTGTTCGAGCACGTGAATTTCGCCTACGACAACTGTCCGCAGGTGCTTACCGATATAAATCTCGAAATCAAGGCGGGCAGTACGCTCGGCATACTCGGCGCGACAGGATCGGGCAAATCGACGCTTATGTATCTGCTCGACAGACTTTACGATCTGCCCGCCGAGAACGGCAGAATCACAATCGGCGGCATCGACATTGCCGATATGAAGGCAAAATGGGTGAGAAGCCAAATCGGAATGGTGCTTCAGGAGCCTTTCCTCTTTTCAAAGACGCTTGAAGAGAATATCGGCATCGCATCCGACGGTATCACCCTTTCCGAAATCAGGGAGGCGGCAAAAATCGCCTGCCTTGACGATACGGTAAATCAGTTCGCAAACGGCTATGACACATTTGTCGGAGAGCGCGGCGTAACTCTTTCGGGCGGTCAGAAGCAGAGAGCGGCAATCGCGCGTATGCTGACCGGCAAAAAGCCGATAATGATATTCGATGATTCGCTGTCGGCGGTCGATACCGAAACCGATGCGAAAATCCGTGCCGCACTTGCCGAAAATACCGGCAGTTCGACCGTGATTCTCATCGCCCACAGAATAACAACTCTCATGCACGCCGATAAGATAATCGTGCTTGACAAGGGCAGAATCGCCGAAGAGGGAACTCACGAAGAGCTTTGCGCAAAGGGCGGGCTCTACGCGAAGATATACGGCATTCAGACGAATATGAATTGAAATTTTTTCTGTCCGTTTCGGCGAAGAAAAAACGGAAAATCTCCGCACCGAAAGGACGACAGGGGATGAAACCAAAGTGCCGAGACTCTTCGGGTTAACAGTTTTCCCCGACCGACACAGGCGACCGATAAAAATCACAAGAAAGGCATCGCATAATTATGGCAGAGAATAAAGACAATAATCGGAAAGGCAAAAACGAGCACAAGCTCCGATTTTTCGGCATACCGAAGCTCTTTCCTTATTTGAAAAATTATAAAAAGCAGTATATCATAATGGTTCTGCTCGGCGTTCTGTCGAGCGGAGTCGATATTGTGCTGCCCTTTTTTCAGCGTTACGCTATAAACACCTATGCGGGTACGGGTGTGCTTGATACGCTCGCCCTCTTCATAGTTCTGTATATCGGGGTGATGCTCATATCCTCGCTCGCGAACTATGTATCCTGCTATCTGTCAAACTATATTGAGGTGAATGTCGACAGACTGCTGCGCGAACGCGCGTTCAATCATCTTCAGACACTCTCTTTTTCATATTTTAATCAGAACAGCGTCGGATATATCCATTCGCGCATTATGAGCGATACCTCGCGAATCGGCGAATTCGTTTCATGGAGCCTTATTGACGGCGTATGGCAGATAACCTACATGGTCGGCGCGGCTGTGGTCATGCTTTTCGTGAATTTCAAACTCGCGCTTCTCATTCTCGCGGTTGTGCCGATTGTCACCTTTCTCATATCCCTTCTCGAAAAGAAGCTGACCGAACTCAACAGAAAAATCAGAGATATCAACTCGAGAATTTCGGGTGACTACAATGAGGCGATAACCGGCGCGAAAACGGTAAAATCGCTTGTCGTCGAGGATAAAATCGAAAAAGATTTCAAAAAAGACAGTTTTAATATGAAAAAAGAGTCGGTAAAGGCATCGCGAATACGCGCGCTGTTCGGCTCGACAACCATTTTCGCATCGTCGCTCACCCTCGCAATCGTGCTTTGGCGCGGCGGAATCATCACACAGAGCGGAGTTATGCAGATAGGCACGCTCTCCCTGCTTATGTCATACGCGCAGGGCATAATCGAGCCGATACGCTGGGTGGTTGATACCGTATCGAGCCTTATTTCGGTCGAGGTTAATATCGAGCGTCTGACAAAACTCATTGCGACAGAGTCGGATGTCATCGACCGCCCCGATGTCATCGAAAAATACGGAACGACATTCGAGCCGAAAAAAGAGAACTGGGAAGAACTTGACGGCGCAATCGAATTTTCGGATGTCACATTCAGATATCCCGACGGTGAGGAAACGGTGCTCGACCATTTCAGCTTGAAAATCCCGAAAGGTGCGAATATCGCGATAGTCGGCGAAACCGGCGCGGGCAAATCGACTCTCGTCAATCTCGTGTGCAGATTTTACGAGCCGACGGAGGGCAAAATCCTGATTGACGGCAGAGACGCGCGCGACCGCTCGCAGCTCTGGCTGCACAGCCATATCGGATATGTGCTTCAAACCCCGCATCTGTTTTCGGGAACGATTGCCGAAAATCTGCGCTACGCCAAACCCGACGCCACCGACGAGGAGATAAACGAGGCGCTGAAACGCGTATCTGCCGACGAGGTTGTCGCGAAGATGGAAAAAGGACTTGACAGCGATGTCGGCGAATGCGGAGATCTTCTCTCGACCGGAGAAAAACAGCTCATTTCGTTTGCGAGAGCGATTCTCGCCGATCCGCGCATACTTATACTTGACGAAGCAACCGCATCGGTCGATACGATTACCGAAAAGAAGATACAGGCGGCAATAGACGAAATAACCGATGGCAGAACCTCAATCGTGATTGCGCACAGACTGTCCACCGTAAGAGATGCCGACAACATTCTCGTTGTCAAAAACGGCAAAATCGTCGAGCAGGGCAGACATGATGAGCTTATGGCAATGAAAGGTCATTATTATAATCTGTACACCCGTCAGTATGAGGAGGACGCCACCGCAAACGTATTAAAATGAGTATATGCAAGCCGAATGAAAAAATATTCAAAAAAATCTGAATAAATTTGCAAAAACCTCTTGACAAATGAATTTTTATGCATTATAATAGCGCCATCAACTTCAAACAACTTCAAACATTCATTTAACGGAGGAAAACAAAATGAAAAAAATATTATCGGTTATCTCGTTTGCGATCTGCCTTGTGATGATTGCATCCGCATTCGCGGGCTGCGCAACCGAAAAGAAAACGGCAAAGGTTATCGACGTCGAGCTCACACAAGAGGATTATGCATTCGGCGTAGATAAGGATCAGCCCGAACTGCTCGAAAAAGTAAACGCATTCATCGAAAAGATTCAGTCAAACGGCAAGTTCGATGAAATCTGCGACCACTACTTCGGCACATCCGAAAAGGTCGGTGTAACATCGGCCGAACTCGACACGTCGAAAGATCAGCTCGTTGTAGCCACCAACGCAAGCTTCGAGCCTTTTGAATTCAAAGAAGGCGACACATACTACGGAATCGATATGGAAATCGCCGCTCTTCTCGCAGACGAACTCGGACTCGAACTCGTAATCAGCGATATGGATTTTGACGCGGTCTGCCTCAGCGTAGGCGAGCACAAGTGCGACATCGCAATGGCAGGTCTTACCGTCAAGGAAGAAAGAAAAGAGTATGTGACATTCTCGAATACCTACTACAAGGCATCTCAGAAGCTGATCGTCGTTGAAGGCGACACAACATTCGATGACTGCAAGACCGCCGAGGACGTTGTCGCAAAGCTCGCTTCGTTCGACAGTTCAACAACAGTCGGCGTTCAGAACGGCACAACAGGCAATATGTATGTAACAAACGGTGACGGCTTTGAGGACAACAACTTCAAGGTAACCTGCAAGGGCTACAAGAACGGCTCGCTTGCCGTACAGGATTTGCTCAACGGCAACATCCAATATGTGGTAATCGACGCGGCTCCCGCCGAATGCATCGTAAAGGCATACAATCAGCAGTAAACCGAAACGAAAAATAAAAAATAAAGAAGCGGATATCGGGGTTGTCGGACATCGGTCGGGCAACCTCGGAATCTGTTTATAACACCCGAATTATAACATCCGAAAGGACAGATAAATGTCAGGCATTGAACGGAAAATTCAAACATTCATAAAATATTTTATCGACTACGGCGGCTACCGTGATGTCCTTGCCGGTCTGAAAAACACCGCGATAATCGCTGTTTTCGGTCTTCTCATCGGTATTGTCATCGGAACGCTGATTGCAAGCGTGCGCGTTATGCCGAAATATAAGTTGATGCCGCGGATTCTCGACAAAATCTGCGCTTTTTACGTGGCGCTTTTCCGCGGCACTCCGATAGTTGTTCAGCTGCTTGTCTTTTATTATGTTCTGCTGCCGCTTATGGGGCTCAACATGGATTCGGTCAAAGTATCGGTCTATGTGTTCGGTCTGAACAGCGGCGCGTATATATCCGAAATCATGAGAAGCGGCATTCAGTCGGTCGATCCCGGACAGATGGAGGGCGGCCGTTCGGTCGGACTTTCATACTCGACGACAATGCTGCACATCGTCATTCCGCAGGCGATAAAGAACATTCTGCCGACACTCGGCAACGAATTTATCGCGCTTATAAAAGAGACCTCGGTCGTTTCGTTCGTCGGAGCGGTCGACATCTATGTCGCATTCAACAAAATCGGCTCAAACAGCTATGAGTTTATGGTGCCCTATCTTGTCATGGCTCTGCTTTATGTCGTTATTGTGCTTGTGATAACACTCTTTATAAAGCTGATGGAAAGGAGACTCGGGAAAAGTGATAGAGGTCATTAATCTGACAAAAAAATTCGGCAATACCGAAGTGCTTAAAGGAATCACAACCACGGTTGCCGACGGCGAAAAGGTCGTTGTAATCGGGCCGTCGGGAAGCGGAAAATCGACCTTTCTCCGCTGTCTCAACTGTATGGAGGATCCGTCGGGCGGATCGATAATCTTCGAGGGAGAAGATCTCGCCGATATGAAAGTCGACATAAATCTCCACCGCGAAAAGATGGGAATGGTCTTTCAGCAGTTCAATCTGTTCAATAATATGACGGTTGTCGAAAATATCATGTTTGCGCCGGTGCATATCGCAAATGTCAGACTCGGTCAGAAAAAAAGACGCAATTTCGTGAAAAAAATCGCGAATATTTTCAGAAAGAACAAGCTCGAACTCGAAAAAATCGAGGATACCAAAAAAACGATAAAAGAAAAAGCATACAAACGCGCCTGCGAACTGCTTGACAGAATCGGACTGCGAGACAAGGAAAATGTCTATCCGTCGACTCTTTCGGGCGGGCAGAAGCAGAGAATCGCGATACTCAGATCGCTTGCAATGAATCCGAAGGTTATTCTTTTCGATGAGCCGACATCGGCGCTCGATCCCGAAATGGTCGGCGAGGTGCTCGACCTCATGCGCGAGCTTGCCGCCGAGGGAATGACAATGGTTATCGTAACTCACGAGATGGGATTTGCCCGTGAGGTCGCCGACAGAGTTATCTTTATGAGCGACGGAGTAATCACCGAAGAGGGAACACCCTCCGAACTTTTCGACCACCCCAAAAATCCGAGAACACAGCAATTTTTGAACTGCGTACTTTGAAATAAGCAAAACATCCCGAAGCCGCGCGGCCTCGGGATGTTTTTCTGTTATGAGTGAATTTCTTTTATCGCGAGAAGTTCGTCGGCAAGTCTTGCGAAAGCGGCAATGTCAAGCCGTTCCCCCCTGACGGTCGGTTCAAGTCCCCCCGATATTACCGCCGAGGTCAGCCTGTCTTTCGGAATTTCGGGATATGCCGCCGAAAGGGCGTTCACAAGCGTTTTGCGCCGCTGACCGAACGATGCCTTTATGACATCGAAAAAGAGCTTTTTGTCGGCGACTTTTACCGGCGGCTCTTTGTAAAGCTCGATTTTCACAACCGCGCTGTCAACTTTCGGCGCGGGCACGAAATTTCCCGCCGTGACATTGAACAGCTTTTTCGCCTGCCCGTAATAGGAAATCGATGCGGTAACCGCCCCGTAGAGCGGCGAGCCCGCCGCCGATGTCATTCGGTCGGCAACCTCTTTCTGCACCATTACGGTAATCGAGTCGAATTTTATTTCGGATTCGAGCAGGAACATAATTATCGGCGTTGTGATGTAGTAGGGAAGATTTGCGCAGACGGCAATCTTTTCGCAGCCCGCGAACTGCTCTTTTACGGTTTTTTCCAAATCGAGTTTCAGTATGTCCGAGTTTATGACGGTTATGTTGTCATATTCGGCAAGCGTTTTTTCGAGAATCGGTATCAGCGAGCCGTCAATTTCAACCGCCGTCACACATTTCGCCTTTTCACAGAGCTTTGCCGTCAGCGTGCCGATGCCGGGGCCGATTTCGAGGATTCCCGTGTCTTTATCGGCGGCGGAAAGCGCGATTCTTTCGACAACCGATTCGTTTATCAGAAAATTCTGTCCGTATTTCTTTTTGAATGTGGTTTGCTCTTCTCCGAGCAGCGAACGTATCACCGATAAATCGGTAAGTTTCATCGAAAGTCCCCCTTTCCCGCGGTCTGTCCCTATCCGAATATGAAAAAACCCGACTTATGAAGTCGGGTTTTTGGAGCTGGTAGCCGGACTTGAACCGGCGACCTGCTGATTACGAATCAGCTGCTCTACCAACTGAG
>CAZHPU010000027.1:0-13495 GCA_964534435.1 uncultured Lachnospiraceae bacterium
TTTTACGGCGGCGATTTGTTTCATCGATTGCGGCACGCATTGAATCGGTGATGCTCTCGGCGTACATAATAACCTTACCCTCGGAATTGCGCGCGGCTCTGCCTATGGTCTGAATAAGAGCACGTTCACCGCGCAGAAAACCTTCTTTATCGGCATCGAGAATCGCGACAAGCGATACCTCGGGAATATCAAGTCCTTCGCGAAGCAGGTTAACTCCCACAAGGACATCAAAAACGCCGAGTCTGAGGTCTCTGATTATTTCGCTTCTCTCTATTGTATCGACATTATGATGAATATATTTAACACGAAGCAGCTGCATTTCAAGATATTCGGTCAAATCTTCCGCCATCTTTTTTGTGAGTGTCGTAACAAGCACTCTTTGGGATTTTGCGGTGCGGACTCTGATTTCGCTAATTAGATCGTCAATCTGACCTTCTACCGGGCGTACCTCAACTTCGGGATCAAGCAATCCTGTGGGACGAATCAGCTGCTCGACAATCTGTCCGGAGCGGTCTTTTTCATAGTCTGTGGGAGTTGCCGATACATATACAACCTGTCCGAGCTTCTTTTCAAATTCATTAAAGAAAAGCGGACGGTTATCAAAAGCCGACGGAAGTCGAAATCCGTAATCCACCAGCGATTTTTTTCTTGCGTAATCGCCGCCGCTCATACCTTTAACCTGCGGAATGGTTACATGGCTTTCATCTATGAACGTAATAAAATCCGAAGGAAAATAATCGAGCAGTGTGTAAGGAGTCGAGCCCGGTTCACGGCCCGCAAAAACTCTCGAGTAGTTTTCAACTCCCGAACAGTAACCCACTTCCTGTATCATTTCAATATCGTATTTTGTTCGTTCGGCAATACGCTGTGCTTCAATCAGCTTATTTTGCGATTTGAAATATTCTACGCGCTCTTCCATTTCCGCTTCAATTTCGGCAAGAGCGGCATCTTTTTTTTCGGGCTGCATAACATAATGGGTTGCGGGGAAAATCGCAATATAATCTATACTTCTCAAAACTTCGCCGGTAACCGTATCGATTTCGGTAATTCGGTCGACTTCATCACCGAAAAATTCAACTCTGACGGCTTTTTTATCGTGAGATGCGGGCATAACTTCGACAACATCGCCGCGAACTCGGAATTTATCACGCACGAGATTTATATCATTGCGCTCGTAGTTCATCGATATGAGATTTGCGACAAAGCTGTCACGGTCGAGTTTGGAGCCAACACGTACGGCGATTATTTCATCCCTGTAAGCCATAGGATCACCGAGCGAATAAATGCACGAAACGCTTGCGACTACGATAACATCGCGCCGCTCAAGCAGAGATGATGTGGCGGAATGACGAAGACGGTCGATTTCATCATTTACGGCGCTGTCTTTTTCTATATACTGATCCTTGCCCGGAATATACGCTTCGGGCTGATAATAGTCATAATAAGATACAAAATATTCCACCGCATTATTCGGAAAAAGCTCGCGAAATTCAGAACAAAGCTGAGCGGCAAGTGTTTTATTATGCGCAAGAACAAGCGTAGGGCGGTTAAGTCTGGCAATAACATTTGCCATTGTATATGTTTTGCCCGATCCCGTAACACCGAGAAGAGTTTGGCAGTTCATTCCCGCTTCTATTCCGGCGCAAAGCAAGTCTATTGCCTGCGGCTGATCACCTGTCGGTTTATAGCTGCTTATAAGCTTGAATTTATCCAAATGATCACCGCCTTCCGCAATATAAATCACTTACAGCTTTCTTAATAAGAAAAAGTTTACATCGACTTGTTTTCAAGTGCGAATCCGAGTTCCCTGATGCTGTTAAAAACATATGTAGGCTTTACTTCGGCCGTCGGTATATCTTCGACTTTCGATTCACCGCTCAAAACAAGGGCTGTGGGAACACCGTGCCTGCCGATTGCTATATCGGTCGACAGTCTGTCTCCGACCATTAAAAGATTTTGCCTTTTGAGTCCCGTTTTGTGTTCTGCCGCAACAAGTATCTGCTCACTCGGCTTTCCGCATATTTTTTCAGGATAGCGGCCGGTACATGCATGTATAAGCTCAATAAAGCTGCCGAGATCCGGCCAGAAGCCGTTTTCATTCGGACAAACATTATCGGGATGAGTTGCAATATAATGATAGCCGTCGGCAACATAATTCGTAAATTTTGTCAATGTATCAAACGTGAGTTCGGTATCGAATGCGGCAAGAAGCAAGTCGGGATTATCTTCGCAAACATTTATCCCGTGTTCGCAAAGTTCTCTCTTCAGACTTTTCGAGCCCATTACAAAAACACGCTTGCCTTTATATTCGCTGTTATTTATATAATCGGCGGATGCGTGTCCCGACGTTAGGATATTATCGATTGTTGTCCGAATACCCAAACGTTTGAATTTTTCGAGATAATCATTTGCGCTGAGCGAAGAGTTATTGGTAAGAAAAATATGTCCGATGCCTATACGATCAAGTCTGTTCAGAAAATCGATTGTAAAATCAAACAGTCTGCTTCCGAGATAGACCGTGCCGTCAAGGTCAAGCATTACGCATTTAATGTCATCGTTTATAATGTTTTTTTCAGTTTCAGCCATAATGCACCTTTTATTTTCCGAACAGTTTTTTGAAAAAGCCTTTTTTCTTTTCGGATTTTGATTCGGCTTCGTTTTCCTTTATTTCCTCTACGATTTCCGATTCGATTTCGGCAATATCGTCCGAAATATTATCATCGGTTTCCTGTTCGTCGGAGATTTCGTCGGCATCCGAGGAGTTATCGTCATCGGCTTCTTCGCCATTGGTGAGTTCATCGTTTTCGGAACCGCTTCGACGAAGTTTACGATATTCGTCATAAAGACCGGTTATGAGATACTGATCGGTCACAACATCTATTGTATAGCTGCCGCTTTTTTCGGCAATATCGAAAATTATTTCGCTGCCGACCGCTTCATCCGATTCATCAAACGGCTGAAGAAAAGCAAAATAATGGTTAACACTTTCGCATTCATCTTCTTCCGAGTCCACCGTAATCGGCAGCAAAGCAATCGGGCCGAATCTTGCGGTTTCCCCCTTACTGTTAACTATTTCAACGGGTTCCCTGTTGTCGGCGTCAAGAAGTTTATCGAGCAGCTCCTTAATATCTTCTGTTTTCATCAGTGGAAATCCTCCTGTTTTCTTTTTGCTTTATCGTTTAATTGTAGCATAATATTTATTGTTTTTCAATAGTTTTTTGCATAAAATTGTGCATACCGTTTTTAATGAATACTTGACAAAAGCGGCATCCTATGATAAAATTTCATCGAAAAAATGCGGTATAATTCCGCACATTTAAGGGGTATCCGGCAAAATGTCAAATAGAACTGTACTTATAACCGGCGCATCTCGCGGAATCGGGCGCGAATGCGCAATACGCTTTGCAAAAGAAGGATATACCGTCGGCATAGGCTGCCGCGATTTATCGGCAGGTCGTGATACCGCCGAGTCTGTAAGTCGTTCGGGAGGCAAGCCGATTCTGTTTGTATGTGACCTTCGCGACAGCGGGCAAATAAAAAAAGCGGTATATGATTTCAAAGACGCAGTCGGATCACCCGAAATACTGGTAAACTGCGCGGGTGTTGCCTGTCAAAAACTGTTTCAGGATACAAGCGAAGAAGATTACAACTTGATAATGGACAGCAATCTTCGTTCCGCTTACCTTCTGACCAAAGAAATCCTCCCCGATATGATTTCTGCGAAATCGGGAAAGATTATTTTTATATCATCGATGTGGGGACAGGTCGGCGGATCATGCGAAGTAGTATACTCGGCGTCAAAAGCGGCGCTTATAGGAATGACAAAGGCTCTTGCCAAAGAGGTCGGGCCTTCGGGGATTCGCGTTAACTGTGTAAGTCCGGGAGTAATACTTACCGATATGACAAGTGTACTCGGTCGGGATGTGCTTGACGGTCTTGCGGATGAAACACCGCTTTGCAGAAACGGAAACACATCCGACATAGCCGAAAGCGTATTCTGGCTGTGTTCGGATGCCGCATCATTTATTACAGGTCAGGTACTCGGCGTAAACGGCGGATCGGTAATTTAGCGGCTCACATAAAGATTATCAAGAATTCAAAATATAACAAAAGCCGAAAGGAATATAATTATGAAACTGAACATTGACAAAAAAGATTTTGCGCAGCCCGATCCTTATGTAATCTCGGATAACGGAAAATACTATATGTATGCGACCGGAGCCGACGGTGTACAGCTTTATACGAGCGACAATATGATTGACTGGCATTACGCGGGATTATGCAGAAAAAGCAGCGGTGAAAAACAATATTGGGCCCCGGCAGTCATTAAAATCGAAAACAGCTACTATATGTACTATTCGTCAATGCCCGCAGAGGCAACCGATGCACATACAGAGCAGCTGCGCGTTGCGGTTTGCGACCGTCCCGACGGAGAGTTTTCGTTTTTGTGCAATCTGTGCGTGCCTTTTTCGATTGATGCGCATGTAATCAAGAACAGCGAAGGGCTTTACATATTTTACAGCGTAAACGACTGCCTGTCGAATCGTGCGGGAACTTTAATCGTGGTTGACAAGATGATTTCGCCGACACAGGCCGCCAACAATCCGAAAATTGTTGTCCGCCCGACTTTGGACGAAGAAATCTTTATGCGTGACCGATTCTTCAAAGGACAGGACTGGCATACAATAGAAGGAGCCTTCTATTTCAGACACGGCGACTACCATTATATTATGTACTCGGGAAACTGCTACGAAAATGAAAATTATTTTATCGGCTACTCTGTTGCAAAAGGCGATACCGACAAGCTCGAAACACTCGACTTCAAGAAATACCCTAATGACAACACCTATTTGCCTTTCAAATGCAAGGGAGGCAACGAAGAAGGAACAGGTCATAACAGCGTACTTTGCGAAAACGGCAGATATTATATGTTTTACCATGCCCGCGCTGTCGGTGATCTTAAACCGAATACCGAATCAAGACGCGCATATATGGCCGACATTGTACCCGATAACGGTGTTCTTCACCTGAAATAATATCTTAATACCCGAATTCAATATAAAAAACCGTGTCGGAATAATCCGACACGGTTTTATTATTATTTACAGAGTTTAATCAACGTCATCGATTTCGGTAATCTTATTGAGCTTCTTGGATCCGCTTGTACCGTAAATATATCCATCGGAATAAGCATATACCGCATTGCCGATTTTGAAAACATAATCACAATCGGTAAGAACTTTTGTGCTCTTCTTTCCGTTGGAGCAAGCGTAAAGATCACCGTCCATGATATAGTAAGCTACATTCTTAGACGAAATATACAGATAATATTTTTCAACGTCATCCTTCGAAACGGTCTTATCGTTCTTTCCGTTTTTGCCGTTAACGCTGTGAAGTTCGTTATCGCTTATATAATATACAAGAGAACGGTTAGAAGTAACCGCATAAGTTGATACATAGTCGTCAACAATCGTTACCGCATTATCGGATGCGTTCTCGCCGTCTTTAATCTTTATAACGCGAAGTTCTTCGTTGTCATACACATAGTAGAGATAAGACGCGGTGCTGTCAAGAGTCAGATTTGATGCTTTCGATACAAGTTTCACCGATTTATCGGTATTTTCCTTTATAAGCCAAACTCCGTCGCCGTCGGTATAAATATGATTATAAAGATTTTTCATAGGGGCGGTATGTATCGAATCTCCGCTTCCGTAGTTGTATATGGAGTTTCCTATGAGTACGGGTATTATTTCTCGAGAGCTTATCTTTACGGCATCCTTTGCCTTTTCGGAAACATAGGTTTTGCTGTCTTCATAGAAGAGAATCTGTGTATGTTCGTAGTTAAGATAGACGGTGGTTGAAGAAAGTCCGGATGCAATCTTGGTCTTTTCGCCTTTCTTATTCAGTGAAACAAGATTCTTAGTCGGATTAAAAGCATCATCATCGTCATAAACGATACCGTAGATATATTTACCGCCGTTATTCATCGCGAGAAGAGTGGTATATGTTGATGAAATCTTCTCGGATTTCTTACCGTCGAAGTAATACACATTGGTCTTTTCGTCTTCATATGTGGTATAAGCCGCGGTCTTTCCGTCGGGGGAAATAATCCACTGAATTGCTTCGTCGCTGACAAGAACCGATTTGCCGCCTACGGTGTAGTGATAGAGCTCGGTTTTATCATCGTTATCAACCGTATAGAGCAGTCCCTTACCGGTTACCGCAAGTGTGCAATCTTTTACATCTTCGGCAACTTTGGTGAGTTTTTTGCCGTTTAAGACGTAAAGTACGCCGTCGCTATCCTCGATAGCGTAATATTTTCCGTCCATGGTAAAGCTGTAATCTTTTACCTCTGCGTTCATATTCAGCTTAAGCTGCTTTGCGTTAGATACGAAAACCGTTTCGTCACCGTTTTCAAGCGGGAGTAACATATTCTCGTACTGAATATAACCGTTATCCGAACCGATTAAAGATGAAATTACCGAAATAAGAATGATAAGAAGCACGACAGCACCGACTGCCATCCAGACTCTCTTATCCTTCAAAACGGGCATCGCTTTTTCGACAAACGAATTGAATTTTTCTTTTGCGGGATTTTCTTTCTGTTCGTCCATTTTTCTTTCTCCTTTTGTTGATTTTACATAGAATAGTTCTGCTTGTCTAATTATATCACATAAATTTCATTTTTCAATAAAAAAACGGAAAATAATTATTTTTAAGCATCAAGAAAGGCTAAAAGTTCAATAAAAGATGAAAACGCGGCAACACAGCCTTCGGGAACATAACCGAATTTACGATTGCGGTCAATGAAAACCGCATCTATTTCCGAGTTGACCGCTCCGGCAATGTCGGCGGTCAGGCTGTCTCCGACAACGAGTGCCGATGATTTTTCAAATCCGTCAAGATTGTTTTCGACAAAATCGAAAAATCGTCTGTCGGGTTTGGAAAAACCGATTTCTCCCGAGATAAACAGCCTGTTTTCAAAATATCTGTCGAGATTTGCTATCTTAAATCTGGATTTCTGTACACTTTCAATTCCGTTGGTAATCATTGAGAGACGGTATTTTTTCGAAAGCTTGTCAAGACATTCGGCAGAGTCGTCATAGAGTATCGCCGAATCGGCAAGTCCGCTCTCGTATTCGGCGTTCCACACATCCGCAAGTTCGGTATCAAGTCCCATATATTCAAGCGTTTTGAAATAGCGGGTATGCAGTACGCCGTTGCTGTCGATTTCTCCGCGCTCAAGTGCCTCCCACAGCATAGAATTATATACCGTATAATGTGCGTATGCATCGGCATCGGCTTTTATTCCGAGTTTTTCGGCACTCGCGCAAAAACTCTTTTTTTCACAAGCCGAAAAATCAAAAACAGTATTATCGGCATCAAAAAGCAAATCTTTATATTTTTTCATAATTTCTCCGTGTTTTTTTTTAATTATATCAAAAAATTCGCGGTTAGTCAATAGAAAAGCGTGCGTATGCCCGTTTTTTTGTCGGTCGTGCTTGACTAAACCCTGCCGCTATGTTATAATTAAAGTAACATATAAATTTGAAAGGCAAGCAAGATGTCATCATACAGACAAAACAGAATAGAAGAGGAAATGGCAAAATCTCTGTCCGATATTATCCGTAATGTGAAAGATTACAGAGTATCCGGCAGTCTTATAAGTATAACAAAAGTCAATGTTGCTCCCGATCTTTCGGAAGCGAAGGTTTATTTTTCGGCAATGGGCGGAAAATACGACATCAAAGAAATTCGCAAGGGACTTATGAGCGCCGCAGGTTATATTCGAACCTGTCTTGCAAAATCAATGAATCTCCGTCAGACTCCCAAACTCAGTTTCACCTTTGATAATTCGATGGAACAGGGCGCACATATAAACAGTCTCCTCAAAAAAGTTGAAGAGGAACTTGCCGTCGCGGAAGAGCGCGACAGGCGTCTTGAGGAAGAAGCAAAGGCCGAAGCGAGTGAGACGGCAGTCGACGAAAAGAAAGCGGAAAATGAAAATGAATAATATTACCCTTCCCGAAATTGCTTCGCTGTTAAACGGCAGCGACAGCATAATTATCATTTCACACACATCTCCCGACGGCGATACGATAGGAGCCGCAACCGCGCTCGGTCTTGCGTTAAAACTTATAGGCAAAAAGGTTACGCTCCTTTGCGACAGCGATATTCCCGAATACCTGAAATTCGTGTGCGGCGATTTATATACAAAAGACACCGACTGCGATGGACTTATAGTTTCGGTTGATGTCGCATCGGTGCAAATGCTCGGCAAACTTGCGGATAAATATTCGGATCGGGTAGACATCAGAATCGATCATCATGAAACGGGTGATGATTTCGCAAACTTTAACTATTGTGTCTCGAACGCGGCGGCGGCCTGCGAAATAATATATGATCTTCTTTCCGAAATGAAAATAATGAACGGCGAAATCGCATCGGCACTTTATACGGGCATCTCAACCGATACGGGCAGTTTTAAGTATTCTTCCACAACATCAAAAACATTGAGAATTGCCGCGGATCTTATTGATTGCGGTGCCGAATCGGAAGACATCAACGAACATCTGTATGAGAATCTTTCGATTGCATCTCTTCGCGCCGACTCGCTGTTTTTGAAAAAAATGGAAACATATCTTGACGGCAGACTTCTTATCGTTCCGATAACAATTTCAGATAAAATCGATGCCGAAATAGACGACGAACAGCTCGAAGGCTTCTCTGCCCTCGCGAGAAAATTAAACGGTGTTGAACTCGGAATTTCGCTCAGAGAGAAAGAACCGTGCACATACAAGGTTTCGATGCGGTCAAGACGTTCGGTTGACTGTGCCTCAATCTGCGCGGCTTTCGGCGGCGGAGGGCATGTGCGTGCGGCAGGTGCTACAATAAAAGCGGAAAATATCGACAAGGCAAAATCGATTTTACTTAATACGGTTTTGGAAAAGCTGAAAGATAATTTCGATTATGAAGGCGAAAACGGAGAAAATCAATGACCGATCGCGAAATTTCGGGAATACTATGCATTGACAAGCCGTCGGGAATGACTTCTCACGATGTTGTAAATAAAATCAGGCGGCTTTACGGAACGCGAAAAGTAGGACATACGGGCACACTCGATCCGATGGCAACAGGTGTGCTTGTGGTGCTTATCGGCAAAGCGGCAAAACTTTCCGATTTTCTCCTTGCCGAAAAGAAAACATATACGGCGGGGTTGCTTCTCGGAAAAACAACCGACACACAAGATATTACGGGTGAAGTCATCGAAAGCAGGCCGGATTCGGATTTACCCGACGAAAGAACGGTATTCGGTGTTTGCGATTCTTTTATGGGGAAACAGTTTCAGACCCCTCCAATGTATTCGGCAAAAAAAATTAACGGCGTAAAGCTCTACGATCTTGCACGCAACGGTACCGAAATCGAGCGGCAGGCGTGCGAAATCGAAATTTACTCGATTGATGTTAACAGAAAAAGTCAGAACGAGTATACACTTACCGTTTGCTGTTCGAAAGGGACATACATACGGACGCTTTGCAACGATATCGGCAAGAAACTCGGATGCGGTGGCTGTATGTCTTCGCTTCGCAGAGATATGAACGGAAAATTTTCACTCGATAATGCTGTTTCTCTTGATAAAATTGCTTCTATGTCGGAAGAGGAACGTGACGGCCTGCTTATATCAGTCGAGTCTGCTTTATCGGAACTCAATAAAGTCATACTTCCTCCGTTTTTCTCCAGACTCGCTCACTGCGGATGTGAAATATACGAAAAGAAAATCGGTGCGGCGTTCCCAATCGGAGAACTGATACGTGTTTACGACGAAAACGGATTTTTCGCACTCGGAAAAGTTTGTGAATATCCCGACGGGGCCGCAATCAAGCCAATCAAGTTCTTCTGAATCTTCTAATCTAATATTTTATCACATTACAAACAAAATAACCGATGCACGAATGCATCGGTTATTTTGTTATTCGAGTTCATCTCCGAAATCATATCCGTCGGTATCGATTCCGATATCGGCGACAACCGATTTGCGAGAATCAAGTTTGTCATTATATCGCATTGCGAATGCCAGAACGTAGACCTTAGCCGCTCCCATTCTGTAAAGCAAATCCGCCCCCGCAGACATCGTGGCTCCTGTTGTAAGGATGTCATCATACAGTATAACCGTTTTGCCCGCAATTCTCGGAACAGCGTTTTTTTTCATGCGGTATGCCGAAAATGCGTTTTTCAGTCTGTCATCCGCCGACAGCTCTTTTTGCTGTTTTGCGTGAACGCGGGTAAGTGCGGAAACAAGTTCGATTTTGAGTTTTTTTGCCGTTTCGGCGGCGGCAAGTTTTGCCTGATCGATGCCGGTTTCCCTGATTTTCGATTTTTCACGCGGCATATAGGTTATCACGGCGTTTTTATAGTCCGAGACTCTGCTTTTAACCGCCGAGCAGAGTTCATCGGATATAAGTCCGTACAGATACTTATAATTATTATCCTTTGCCGAAATAACAAGTGAATTTGAGACGCTGCTCCATGATGTATATCGGGTTACATGTATACATCCCGAGACATTTCCCGAAAGATTTTTCGGTTTGCAGCTGCATTTTACATGAGCTTTCTGGCATTTCGGACAAAGAGACTTTTTTTCGATATCGAATTTTGAGAGGCAGTTTTGACATAATGCAAGATTCTGCTTATAGTTCAGCGGTATTATTTCACCGCATGCCATACAAACGGGCGGCCAAATCAAATCGGCGGCAATTCTAATAGGTGATATCATCTTTTTTAAGCATTCCGCGAAGTCCGGTATACCGATTGATAGTTCTGCTGTTTTCCACCATTCCCTGCACAACCTCGGGTCTGCCCACAAGAATTACCATTTTTTGCGCACGTGTTACGGCTGTATAAAGCAGATTTCGTGTCAGCAGTTTCGATGTGTAATTATACATGGGAATGATAACGATCGGATATTCACTGCCCTGGCTTTTATGAACTGTAACCGCATATGCATGCTCGATTTCGTCAAGCATACCGAATTCATAACTGCAGATTCTGTCGTCAAAACTTATTATTATTCTTTCATCCGAATAATTGATTTCGCGAAGTATTCCTATATCTCCGTTGAATATTCCGACTCCTTCTTCTTTATCGCGCTGCCATTCGATATCGTAGTTGTTTTTTATCTGCATGACCTTATCGCCTTCGCGAAAAATGCGGCTGCCGTTTTTATATTCCCGTTTATTTTTGGAGGGCGGATTGAGTGCCTTCTGAAGCATTTCGTTAAGCACATCGGTACCGGCAACTCCTTTATGAGAAGGTGTAATTACCTGAATATCGTTTTTTATGTCAATTCCGTATTTGGCGGGAAGTCTGTTTGCGCAAAGGTCGGTAACAGTTGCGGCAATCCGGTCTTCTTCTCTTGTAATAAAAAAGAAATCACCCTGTTTATCATCAAGTACGGGAAGCTCTCCGTTATTTATCGCATGAGCGTTTGTAACGATACGGCTTTCCTGCGCCTGTCTGAAAATTTCGGTAAGCGTAATCACGGGGAAAAGATCGCATCCGATAATGTCCCAAAGAACATGTCCTGCTCCGACAGACGGAAGCTGATCGCTGTCGCCTATAAGAATAAGACGTGCGCCCGGTTTAACGGCATGCAAAAGCGCGGACATCAACAGAGTATCAACCATTGACGCCTCGTCGATTATTATAAAATCTTCATCGAGAAGATTGTTTTCATCACGCAGGAAAGTAGGCTCATCGGCGGAATATTTGACTTCGAGCAAGCGGTGAATGGTTTTAGCCTCGCATGATGTTGCTTCGGACATACGCTTGGCAGCCCTTCCAGTAGGTGCGGCAAGTGCCACATCATATCCGAGTCTGCCTGCTATGCGAATTATCGCACGTATTACAGTCGTTTTACCTGTACCCGGTCCGCCCGTAAGGATCATAACACCGTTTTGAACAGCGGAAAGAATTGCCTTTTTCTGCTTTGCGGCATATTCTATTCCCTCTTCATGCTCGATTTGTCTGAGCAGTGTCGAAACATCGTCACAGTTATCGCGTCTGAATACAGATGACAGAAGTTTCAGCTTTTTGGCGATAAAAATCTCGGCATCGTAATACTCTGTAAGGAATTTACATTTAACCTGACCGCTGGTTACGGTTTTTATCCCGTTTATCGGTTTTTCGAGTATATCGTCTGTTTTCGATTCGTCAACATTGAGAATACGCGCGGAAATTGCCGACAGCTTTTCGGAAGGCAAAAAGGTATGACCGTTTTTGACCGAATTTTCTTCGAGTGCAAATTTTATACCCGCCTTGATTCTCTCCTCATCGGATTGATCTATACCGAGAGAAGCCGCAATACGGTCGGCGCCGAGAAAGCCTATTCCCGGTATTCTTTCACACAGAATATACGGGTTCTGCTTGATTATTTCAACCGCACCGCTGCCGAACTGCTTATATATTTTAAGAGAAATCGACGGTCCGAAAAAATCGCGGCAGAACATCATAACATTACGCATTCCGAATTGACTTTTGAACTGTTCGAACATTTCCTCGGCTTTTTTCGGCGTTATTCCGGGTATATCGGTGAGCAGATTGCAATGATTTTCAATAACATCGAGAGTGTCGCTTCCGAACATCGCCACGATCTTCATTGCGGTTTTCTTTCCGATACCCTTTACCGCACCGGACGAAAGGTATTTTTCAATCGCAGCAGGCGACGTCGGCAGCTCTTTTTCGTATTCTTCGACTCTGAACTGTTCGCCGTAGGATGAATGTGTTTCCCAATGACCGCGCGCACGAATCGTTTCTCCGACAGCAATTCCCGGAAGTATTCCGATAATTGTCACTTCCTCTTTGCCGATATCAAGATCGCACACGGTGTAGCCGTTCTTTTCATTTACATAAGTGATATATGCAACTGTCCCTTCAAGCTGCTCTTTTTTTGAGTCTTCCGAATTGTCGGATATATTGCTTAATTCAATTTTATTCAACGGGCGCGTCTCCTTTCGGCAAAAGTTTAGCTGCAATCATAGTTGTATTTTATGACAGTATTTAATATATTTCGGCAAGCGGCGGATAATGACGGCCGCTTGCCGAAAGTTAACAAGCAGGATATTTAATTATTTGAGAGAGGTGCGAACTTTTCGGCAAGTATCGGTGCCAAATCACACTTTTCCCACTCAACGCCGAGATCTTCTCTTCCGATTTGTCCGTATGCGGCAAGTTTTGAATATATCGGGCGTCTCAATTTGAATTTTTCGATAATTGCCGCAGGGCGCAAATCGAAAATTTCGGAAATTACATCGGCTAACTTCTCTCCGGAAATTGCAGAGGTTCCGAATGTATCAATCATAAGAGAAACGGGATGTGCGACACCGATTGCATATGCTATCTGAACTTCGCATTTCTTTGCGATTCCCGCTGCGACTATATTTTTTGCGATATATCTTGCGGCATATGCTCCGGTACGGTCCACTTTTGTCGGGTCCTT
>CAZHPU010000028.1:0-7988 GCA_964534435.1 uncultured Lachnospiraceae bacterium
TTTCGCTCCGGGATCGGTCAAGACGTTGAAAAGCGGAGATGTTTTTCTGTACGGACACACGCATATCCCCGACAGCCGCGTAGAAAACGGTGTTCTGTATCTTAATCCGGGTTCGGTTTCGATTCCGAAAGCGGGCAGCGCGCGCGGATACATCGTCACCGACTCGTGCGGCGAAGGCGGGCGTTTGATATTCATACGCAAAAATCTCGAAACGGGAGAAGAGATTGAAAAAATCCTGTTCTGATTGAAAATCAAGATAATTCGAAAAACCACAAAAAAAAAAAAAAAAACGTTGACAATATTCAGAATGTGTGATACAATCTGTCTATCAAATTCAAAAAAGGAGCGAAATTTTTATGAAATTCGTAAAAATCCTCACATCCGCTGTTCTTCTCGCGGCACTTGCGGTATCTATGATCGCGTGCGGCGGAGAAGAAGCGGCAACAACAACGACTGCGGCAGCAACAACAGCAAAGGCAGCTCAGACCACCGTTAAGAAAGACGAGACAACGGCAGCTCCCATAACAACGGCTGCTCCCGTAACAACGGCTGCTCCCGATACCACAGGTGTCATCGACATCGACGCATGGAACGGTTTCTGGTCATACGATCAGTCCACAGGTCACTACATCATGGACAATAAGGGCGACGGCAACGACTTCGGCGTTCTTCAGATTCCCGGTTCGGGCGCAGTAGAAGAAGGCAAAACAAAGTATACCGTATCGGTTACGACAACCTACAACACCAACAAAGAAAAATGCTTCATGTTCGGTGTAAGCGACGATGACGGAGACGGCCTGATTGCCGAAACCGCCGACACATATCTGATGTGCTTCTTCAACAACGGTGCGTTCGCGTACGCTACCAACCACCAGAAATGGGACAGCACATGGACACCCGCATCCGATGTTGCATATCCCAAAGCGGGAACGGTAATCAAGGCAACAATCGTTCTTGACACAGCCGCCAACACCGTAACGATGACCACCGCGGATGCCGAAACAGGCGATGTTTACGGCACGGCAACATGGACTGTTGACCTTGCAGGCGCAGGCGTATACTTCGCACTCGGCGCAAAGGGCAACAGCGAAGAGTTCTGGGGCTTCGAATACTCGGCAGAATAATCGGGTTACAAACATACAGCAAAACAGAGCCGACATCAGTCGGCTCTGTTTTTGTTGTTTATGCATTCTGTTCTTATTCACTTATTTTTGTAAATCGGAGTTATATCTCTTCCGAGATCGACGGTATAATGCCATTCGACGAAATCCCCGTCCGACAGCTTATATTCGCCGCATCCGACGGACGGCATACTGCCGTTGACAAAATACACCCACCCCGACAGTTCGCCGTAATCGAACTCGCCGATTCCGTCTATTGACGAAACATATCCGCCGCTCTCTACGACTGTGATTTTTGCTTTTTTTGCCGCCTCTTCAAGCAGGTCGAGTACGCTTTCGCCGTCATATATCTTCATTTCCGAAAGATTTACGATTATCCCGTCGGAAGGAAGATTTTCGTCATCCCCGTCCGAAATCAAATCGCAGCGAATCGTGAAACTTACGGTTTCGGTTCTCTCTTCCCCACTTTCGGTATCGGTACTGTAATGTTCTTCAACCGATTCGATATTCGAAAGTGCTGCGGCAATGCAGAGCACCGCCGCCGCTGCCGCGACTGCCGCAATATATTTTACGGCAGGTTTACCCGACAGTATGAAAGCGGCGCATATTATTGCCGCTGCGGCAATTATCGAGATGATTATCACTGCTTTAAGGCTGATTTTTTTTGTTTTTTCGGATTTTTCGCCGTTTTCATCGCCGTCGTCGGTCAAAACGCTTTCGGTATTTTCGGATGTTGCAGCTTTCGCATCGTCGCCGCCGTCTTTGCTTTTTTCATCATCGGTGACGGGGATATTCGGTTCTTCGACAGATTCGAAATCGTAAAATGCGGAATTGTTTTCATGGAAAAGTTTTACCGAAATCAGAGCGCACAATGCCTGAACGGTTGCGGTTCGATTGGAATTTTGAACAGTGCCGTTTATATGAGCAAATCCGCCGTCCGAACATCTGTAAGAGAGCAGAGTTTCAGTCATCGGCACAAAACGCGAGTCGCCGTCGGGATCGATGCCGAGCGAGCAGACCGCAATTATGACCTGCGACAGACTTTCGGCATTTTCGCTGCCGTATGACATAAATCCGCCGCTTTCGAGCTGTCTTGACGAAAGAAAATCAAGTGCGCGGTCGGTATTTGACGAGATGTCGATACCGCCTTTCCCGCCGTTCATATATACGGCAAGCGCCTGCAAAGTCATTGCCGTCGCGTCAACATCCGAGATATTGCCGGTGACAGCCCAGCCGCCGTCATCTCTCTGCAAATCGGTTATCATTTCGACAAGCCGGTCCGCCGTAAATTCGGACGACCGTGCGCCGTTATTCACGAGATGAAGCGCGAAAACAAGGCTCATTATTCCCTGCTTTCCCGCGGTTTTATCGACAATGCTCCCCGCAAGGTCGGAGTTTGAGCTGCCCCCCGAGGCGATAAGTGCGAGAGCGCATCTCTGCATCGACACCGCACCGACGATTTCGTCATCGGTCAGCTTTTTTTTCAGTTTTTCGGCGTATTTCGAAAAATCGATTTCGGCGCCGTATCTTTTCAGCGAAATCGCGTACCAGTCGGTACTCTCACCCGCTCCTTCGGCTATTCTTTCGGACAGCTCCGAATCGGATGTGGCCGACAGGCTGTTTTTGACAGCCCGCACGGTAAGATTTATTTCGCCGTCATAATCGATATTTCCGCTCGCGGCGGTCGGGGGACTCTGCGATGCGAACTCGAATGCCCGAGGATCGGCCGACATGGGAGATGCGGCAATACCGACCGCGGCGGCAAATGCCGAAATCAGGGCTATTATACGTTTCATTTCCGCTTTATGCTCGGTTACTCTGCCGAATCAGGCTCTGTCACGTTTTCTGCGGCAGCCAACGGCGGCGGCAGTCAAAACAAGTGCCGCAAATGAAATACAGAGTGCAGCATATGTCTTATCGCCCGTTTTCGGTGACGATTCGACCGTGAGTCTGCATACGGGCGGAACAAGCAGCTGTCCTTCGGCTTTTGCGCTGATGATATGTTCTCCGACATTTTCAATCGAAATCGTTACCGAGCCGTTTGCGTCGGTCTTATATTCGGTAGCCTTGCCGTCCACATATATAACCGCGTTTTCGACGGGAGAAGCGACGGTTTCCCATTTTTCGTTGTAGCCGAGTTTATTTAATGTGAGCGCAACTTTTTCCCCGGATGCCGAGCTTACAACGATTTTGTCGAAATAGCTGTACGCATCGGTATAGCCTGTTTTGTCGGTATAGACATAGGCGGCGACATAGTCCCCGTCTTTTATCTCATCGGCAAGCGAGCTTGACGGCTTATTGTTTACGAGGTATCCGACGGCGGTTGTGCCGACTCCCCACAGCATAGTTACATACGGGCCGTAGTCGCCGGTTGCAAAGTCGAATCCGCCATTGTTTTCTTTTTCGTGAATTGCGGTGAGCGCGTCTTTTACCGTGATTTTTCCGTCGGCATCGATATCGGTTACCGTGATTTTTTCGGCGCATACTTCAAGTTCGCCGTTTGCTATTGTCACATAGACCGAAATTCCTTCGGCGGCGGACGCAGGCAGCACGGCAGCCGATGCCGCAAACACAAGTACAAACGACATCAAAACAACAATTATTCTTTTCATTTTGCAAGTCCTTCCTTTTCTGTTTTTTATATAATGGTTTCTTTCTTTGCTTTCTTCTGAGCTTCCCGCCTTTTTCGGGCGGCTCTCGCGCGCTTTTCGCGGTTTTTCGCTATTCTGTCATCCGAGCGCGGCTTCTTGATTTCGGCGGCTTCGAGTGCGCGCGGCCACGGTCCGAGAAAAGATTTGACGGCGACAACCTCTTCGTCCGAAAAATCCGAGCGTTTCGGAAAACGCTTTTCTCCCGTCTGCAGAAGCAGATTATATTTTTCACGAAGCAGTAAAATACAGAGTGCGCGGTCATATTTTATTTTTTCGTTACCATTCATATGTCACTCATCCCGCTCTTTCGCAAAAACAAAAAACGCTTTTTGCGGCTGAAAATGCCGACAAAAAGCGCAAACGACCGACGAAAAAAGGCAAAACTACCCCTATACAAAAAGTCATGTTTTGACTCGCCGTAATCGGTTGCACTTTTCTCTGCCCAAAAATGACGGACGGCATATGCCGTCACCGAAGCGATTTATGCGGCAAGTATTCCGACTTACGGACATCGTCCGATTACGGTAATGGCGGTTGCGCCGGATTTTCACCGAACTTCCCTCTGATTCCGAACACCGGGTTCGAAAACCGCATATCGCATATTTAATTTTTATTTATTATATCACCGCAGACGAAAAAAGTCAATAGACGGGTGCGGAATCCCGACAGAAAGGCAGACTATTGCGGGCAAAAGCAAATTATAATGCGAAATATTCTTTTTTTCATTGACAAATACACAAAAAAATGCTATTGTATTCTTGAAAATTTGTGAAAACTAAATGGGGGATTATCTCATGATCACAAAAGAAAATCAATCCGAAATTTTCAGAGCGGAAGCAATAAAGGCACTCACCGAAAAGCCGATTGTTACATATACTGCCGAAAGAGTCAGACTTTGGAGCGAAATTGTGTCGTCAACCGATGACTCCCTCTGTCAGCCGCTGAAAATGGGCGGAGGGCTGAAAAAGTTTCTTGAAAAGGTTTCGATTCCGATAAACGAATACGATCTTCTCATCGGCAGAGAAACCGAAGAGAGCTTTACCGATGAGGAAGAAAAAGAATTTGTCGGCAAATATTTTATAAAAGGTATGCGTCCCGAAGGAATACCGCTGTTTATGAACGACTGGGGGCATCAGTCATTTGCATGGGACGATATTGTAAAGAAAGGTCTGCCGAAACTTCGGGAAGAAGACGAAAATTATCTTAAATATTACCGCGAAAACGGCAGCGAGAGTCAATGCCGCTGGCTTGAAGGCGCGATAATGGTATATGACGGCTTCATCCGCTATCTTGAACGCTCTGCGGATGCGGCGAAAGCCGCAGGTCTCTTCGAGGCAGCGGATGTCTGCGAAAATCTTGCCAAAGGCGCCCCGAAAACTTTCAGAGAAGCACTCCAGCTTGTCTACACGATAGAATTCGTTTTCTGTGCGTATATTGCGCCGAACCCGACTCTCGCGCTCGGCAGGCTCGACCTGTTTCTCAACGGCTTTTACGAAAGCGACATAAAATGCGGGCGTTTGACAGACGAAGAAGCGGGGCTCCTTATCGACGACTTTTATGCGAAGAACAATCTAATAATGGGCAGAGGTGAGCATCAGCTCTCATATCGCAGCGACAAGTCAAAATGCACCGGCTGGAACCGTATTCTCTGCTATGACGCTCCGCAGTATCTCATTCTGTCGGGCGAGGATCCCGACAGCGGTCTGTCGGTTGCAAACGGTTTGACTCGTCTTTTTGTCGGCCACATCGAGCCGAAATACAAAAATCCGGTAATCGTGTTCAGATACAGCAAATCGTTTGCCGAAAACCATCCCGACATCTGGCGCGAGCTTATCGGTAAAATGCGTTCAAGCGCATCGATACTTCTCTACAATGACATCGCCGCCTGCAGAATGTACATCGACCGCGGAGAAACTCCGCACGATGCGCGCACTCTCGAATATTACGGCTGCAACTGGCCGACGCTTCCGGGACGCGATGTGAACGATTACAGCTATGTCTGGTCGGGACTGAACAATCCCGTAAGTCTTGAAATGCAGGTACTGAGAAAAATGCGGTCGGACGGAGAAGAATTCACGAGAGACGGTTTTCTCAAAAATATGCATGATGCCGTATACCGCAGAGTTAAAGAGTTCAGCGGTACGCGCACTCTTCCCCGAAACGGGCCGAATCCCGAAATGCTCACCGTCTACTGCTGCTTCGCGCGCGGAAATATCGAACGCGCGGGCAGATGGTTTGAGAGAATAAACATCCTCGCATCGATAAGCAGTCTCGGCAGTATGATTGACATTGCCTGTGCCGCCGAAAACATCTGCGTAAACAGAAAAATACCGCTTGAAAGACTGCTTGACGCCTGCGACAAGAATTTTGAAAATGAAAAAGTTCTTCTGGCACTCTGCAAAAACTCGCCGAAACTCGGCGACGACGATCCGCTGTCCTCACTCTATGCCGAAAAGCTATCAAACGCAATTTCGGACGCGTATGACGAGGCGCTTGCCGATCTTCCGTCATACTGCAAGCTGAGAATCTGCCCCGAAAGCGACACATGGCATTACGAAAGAGGTGCCGAGCTCGGCGCAACGCCCGACGGAAGACTGAAGGGACAGTCAATCAGTCAGAACAGCCAGCCGAGCCCGGGCGCCGCCAAAAACGGAATCACGGCAATGTTCAACTCGCTCTCGCACATCCCGTTTTACAGATTCGCATCGGGTGCGATGAATGTCACCATACAGACATCGACATTCGCGGGTGAGAGCGGTCTTGACAATCTCGCAAGACTTTTCTCGGTATATCTTGAAAAAGGCGGTCTTCAGCTTCAGCTTTCCGCCGTCGACAGAGAGCTGCTTGAAGATGCGCAGAAAAATCCGGATGCGCACCGCGATCTCATGGTCCGCGTTACCGGATACAGCGCGGTATTTGTCGATATGAGCAAGATTTCGCAGGATGACTTCATGTCGAGAAATTCGTTTTAACAAATCGGCAAGCCGAAAAAACAAGAAAAGGAAGAAATAACATGAAAAAGATAAAACTCGAACGCGCAAATCTCGAAGTAAGCAATATGTGTCTCGGCACGATGATGTTCGGCACGCAGACAAGCGAAAAAGAATCGTTTGATCAGCTGAATCTGTTTACCGAAATGGGAGGCAATTTTCTCGATACATCGAACAACTATGCACACTGGTGGAAAGACGCAAGCGGTGACGAAAGCGAAACGCTGCTCGGCCGCTGGCTCGCCGAAAAGAAAAACCGCCATGATCTCGTAATCGCCACAAAAGTCGGATTCGACAGACACGGCGAGGGTGCGGGACTCAAAGCCTCGCAAATCGAATATTGGTGTGACGAAAGTCTCCGCAAGCTCGGCACCGACTACATCGATCTCTATTATGCCCATGTTGACGACATGGACACCGATGTCGGCGAATACATGGAGGCGTTCAACCGTCTTATCAAAAAAGGAAAAGTCCGTGCGCTCGGCATGAGCAACTGTTATACATGGCGCATGTGCGAAGCGAAGCACTACTGCAAGGAACATTCTCTTGTCGATTTTACAGTAAATCAGGCCTGCTACACCTATCTCGATACGAAAAACGGATATCCGAATCCGTATCCGCTCAATCTCAATGCGGGCGACGAGCGGCTCGCGTATCTAGCGGCAAACGACATCCCGCTTGTGGCCTATTCCTGCCTTGCGGGCGGAGCATATGAAAATCCCGACAAATGTCCGAAAAAATACATAAAAGGCGAAAAGCTCGAGCTCATCCGTTCAACCGCCGAAAAAATCGGACTTTCACCGTCCGAACTTGTTCTCGCATGGCTGATTTCATCCGACCGCATCAAGGGCAGACCGCAGATAATTCCGCTCTTCTCGACATCACGGGCCGATCATCTGAAAAAGAGTCTTGAAATGTCGGATTACGAACTTGATTTTGACATTATGAAAATGCTCACCGATGCAAAATTTTTCTGATTTCGGTTAAGCTAAACTTTCGTTTTTACGGGAAAGGTTCGGCGATAAGATGAAAAACAATACGGGGCTTATTTTCAACATTCAGCGGTGCTCGGTCCACGACGGTCCGGGAATACGCACAACCGTTTTTCTCAAGGGATGTCCGCTTCGCTGTGCGTGGTGTCAAAATCCCGAAGGAATTTCGATGCAGCAGACAGCGTCATTCGATCCGAAAAAATGCATAGGCTGTCTAAGCTGCAAAGATGCAAA
>CAZHPU010000028.1:7998-13488 GCA_964534435.1 uncultured Lachnospiraceae bacterium
GAAGAAGCGGCGACAGTCTGCCCGACCGGTGCGAAATCGGTTTTCGGAAAAGAATATACTGTTGACGAGCTTATTGAAATTGTCCTCGAGGACAGGGATTTTTACAGCGGCGGCGGAGGTGTTACCTTTTCGGGCGGCGAGGCACTGCTTCAAGCAGATTTTGTGGCATCTGCCGCCGCAAAGCTCAAATCGCTCGGCATCGGCGTTGCGGTGGACACCTGCGGTGCCGTCGATTACTCGGCGTTCGAGAAAGTGATTCGGTATACCGATATTTTTCTTTACGACATAAAATCGCTCGATGACGAAAAGCACAGACGTTTCATCGGCAAATCAAACAAGCAAATACTCGAAAATTTCGAAAAGCTCTGCTCTGCCGGGGCAAAAATCATTGTAAGAGTTCCGTTCATCGGCGGATTCAACGCAACCGTCGGCGATGCGCTCGCAATAAAAAAATTCACCGACAGATTCGATTCGGTCATAAAAGTCGAGCCGCTGAAATATCACAAACTCGGCATACACAAGTACGCGCTTATCGGCAGAGATTATACGCTCGGCGATAATGCCGAAGTTTCGGCAGAACTGTTCGATGAAATTAAAAGAATATTTGCAAACTGACGGGCAAAAAAATTTTTATCCGGTTGACAATTAAAATAATTGATGATATAATCTAATGAGTATATAGTTAGTCAGCTGATTTTGAAATTTCGTCAGCCGGAGGATATAATGCGTTTCGACAAAAAACAGATTCCCAACCTGATCACAACCGTGCGGATTCTCGGATCGGTCTGTCTGCTGTTTACCAAATCGTTTTCTCCCGCCTTTTTCGTTATCTATACCATATGCGGCATAAGCGACGTAGTCGACGGAACGGTCGCTCGTCTTATGAAATGCGAAAGCGACATAGGTTCTAAGCTTGACAGCATCGCCGACCTGATTTTTTACGGCGGAATGTTTTTGGCAATACTTCCCCTCTTAATCGAAAAATTACCGCTTCTGCTCTGGATCGGTGCGTTTACGGTGATTTTCATCCGCATCTGCTCATATACTCTTGCGGCGGTCAAATATCACAGATTCGCATCAATTCATTCATATGCGAACAAGCTCACCGGAGCGGCGGTTTTCTGCATTCCCTATTTTTCGATATGGTTCGGCGTAACCCCGATTTGTACTGTCGTTTTCGTGATAAGTCTGTTTGCCACCGTGGAGGAGCTTCTCATTCACATTATCTCGAAAGAATACAATTCAAGCGTGAAATCGATTTTCTGTCTTGCCAAAATCGAAAAAAACAAAGAGCGGAACGACTGATACGGTCAAACTGAAAAACACACTCCTGCAAACGCAAGAATATTGAAAAAACGCTCCTGCGTATGCAGGAGCGTTTTTTGATATATTCGATATTTCAGACATCTTTATGAGTTCCGTAGTAGGCGTTAAGATACATCTGTTTTATCTCGCTCATAAGCGGATAGCGCGGATTGGCACCCGTGCACTGATCGTCAAACGCCTGCTCGGTCATTTCATCAAGTCTTGCGAGGAAATCGGCTTCATCGGGAACATAATCGCGAATTGTCGGTTTTATTCCTATCTTCGCCTTTAATTCGTCGACTGCCTTGATAAGAAGTTCGACTTTTTCCTCCTCACCGGTCCCGCCGAGATTAAGAGCATCGGCGGCTTCGGCATATTTTGCGGCGGCGTTCGGATATTTATACTGCGGGAATGTGCCCATCTTTGTGGGAGCAGACGCGGAATTAAAGCGTATTACCTCATCAAGCATAAGCGCATTCGCGACTCCGTGTGCGATATGATGGAATGCTCCGAGTTTATGCGCCATCGAATGGCAGACGCCGAGAAAAGCGTTTGCGAATGCCATTCCCGCCATTGTTGCGGCATTTGCCATTTTTTCGCGGGCAACGGCATCCTGTCTGCCGTCATCGTAGGCGCGCGGCAGATATTCGAAAATCATACGCAGCGACTGCTTTGCGAGTCCGTCGGTAAAATCGGTTGCCATTACCGACACAAGCGCTTCAAGGTCATGGGATACGGCATCTATACCCGATGCGGATGTGAGTGAACGCGGTGCCGACATCATGAGATCGGCATCGACAATCGCCATTTTCGGCATCAGTTCATAATCGGCAAGCGGATATTTTATCTTGCTTTCCTCATCGGTTATGACGGCGAAAGGAGTAACCTCCGAGCCTGTTCCCGCCGAGGTCGGAATTGCGACGAAATATGCCTTTTCTCCCATCTTCGGGAAAGTATATACACGTTTGCGTATATCCATGAATCTCATTGCCATATCATAGAAATCGGCATCGGGATGCTCATAGAGCACCCACATGATTTTGGCGGCATCCATTGCCGAGCCTCCGCCGACCGCTATGATGACATCGGGAGAAAATGCGGTCATTGATGCGGCTCCCTCTTTTGCGGAAGCGAGCGAGGGATCGGGGGCGACATTCGAGAATGTCGTATACACGATTCCCATCTCGTCGAGTTTCTTTTCAATCGGTTTGGTATATCCGTTTGAATAAAGGAAAGAGTCGGTCACGATAAACGCGCGCTTTTTGCCCATTACGCTGCCGAGCTCATCAAGTGCGACCGGCAGGCATCCTTTTTTGATATAAACCTTTTCGGGAGCGCGGAACCAGAGCATATTTTCTCTCCTTTCGACGAGTGTCTTTATATTGAGAAGATGTTTGCATCCGACATTTTCGGATACGCTGTTTTTGCCGTATGAGCCGCATCCGAGAGTCAGCGACGGTCTGAACTTGAAATTGTAAATGTCGCCGATTGCGCCCTGAGATGCGGGTGTATTGACAAGCATACGGCAATCGGGCATACGCAGTGCGAATCTGTCTATTTTATCGCGCGCTCTCACGTCATCGCAGTAGATGCAGGCGGTATGTCCCATTCCGCCGTCATTTACGAGATGTTCGGCTTTTGCGAGCGCGTCATCGAAATTCTCCGCTCTGTACATTGCAAGCACGGGAGAGAGTTTTTCATGGGCGAATTCTTCCGAAATATCGACCGACTCGACCTCGCCGATAAGAATTTTCGTGCGTTCGGGGACATCGACATCCGCAAGTTTTGCTATCTTATATGCCGTCTGTCCGACGATTTTGGCGTTTACCGAGCCGTTTATGATTATCGTTTTACGAACTTTTTCGGTTTCTTCATCCGAGAGAAAATAGCAGCCGCGTGCCGCAAATTCGGCTTTTACGGCATCATAAACAGACGGAAGCACAATTACCGACTGTTCGGAAGCGCAAATCATACCGTTATCGAATGTTTTGGAATGGATAATCGAGTTTACGGCGAGCTTCACGTCTGCCGTATCATCGATAATCGCGGGTGTATTGCCCGCGCCGACACCGAGTGCGGGTGTTCCCGACGAATAGGCCGCCTTGACCATACCGGGACCGCCCGTTGCGAGGATAATATCGGCTTCCTTCATCAGAAGATTTGTAAGTTCGAGGGAGGGCTGATCGATCCATCCTATGATATTTTCGGGCGCGCCTGCCTTTACGGCCGCTTCAAGCACGATTTTTGCCGCATCGATTGTGCATTTTTTCGCGCGCGGGTGGGGCGAGATAATAATTCCGTTTCTGGTTTTGAGGCAGATAAGCGTTTTGAAAATAGCGGTTGATGTCGGGTTTGTGGTCGGAATCACCGCCGCGACAACGCCGAGCGGTTCTGCGATTTTCGTTATGCCGAATGCCTCATCGCGCTCGATTACACCGCAGGTCTTCATATTTTTATAGTGATTGTAAATATATTCGGACGCAAAATGGTTCTTTATGACCTTGTCCTCGGCAACTCCCATTCCAGTTTCTTCAACCGCATCTTTCGCAAGAGGAATACGGGCGCTGTTTGCCGCCGCAGCCGCCGCGCGGAATATCTCATCCACCTGCTCCTGCGAATAGGAGGCAAATTTCTTCTGGGCCTGTCTTACCTTTTCAAGCACGGTCTCGAAGCTCTCGACGCTGTCTACCGTCATGTATTCTTTCGTTGTTTCCATTAGGCACACTCCTTTATTCGGTATGTTAAAGCCTTTCGGCAATAGTTACGACATCGGTCGATATTTATACTATTCCCGATAGTATTTTATCATATTCGACGGCTTTTGTAAACTGTGAAAATAACATAACATCATCGGCCGACGGACAAATCTTTTGTATAATCGGCATTAAATTTACCTCTCGTGTTTGTAAATAATGCTCAAAAAAGGCGGCTCGGTCGCGATTATCGCGGATTTACAAATTCGCTCTTGATTTGTGCGGGCAATGATGATAGAATAGTAAAGAAAGGGACAGAGAAAATGACGGAAAAAAACAGAGTTATAAAAATATACTGCGACAATGCGGACAAAACGGTATCCGACGGCTATATCTGCGATGCGGCGGGAATCACGCCGAAAAGGCTCGCCGAAATTGTCGGTATGCTGACACGTGACGGGCTGAAAATCGAAAAAACGGCGGGCGGCAGCCGTATGACATCGGATGAAATCGCGAAAATCGGTCCCGAAATCTGCCGCGAGACAGCCGGAAAAGTGATTATGTTCGACGAGACCGATTCGACGAATCTGCGGGCGAAAAAGCTGTTTGCCGACGGCGTCTGCGGACACGGAAGTCTGATTGCGGCAAGGTCGCAGACATCTGGCAGAGGCAGGCTGGGGCGAAGCTTTTATTCGCCGTCGGACAGCGGAATTTATATGTCGGTTATCCTCTGCAGAAGCGAGCTCGGCTCGCCGATTACCGAAATCACATCAAAGGCGGCGGTCGCGGTCTGCCGCGCCATCGAGGAGCTTTTTCCCTCGATTTCGCCGCAAATCAAGTGGGTAAACGACATATATGTCGGCGGCAAAAAAGTTTGCGGAATACTCGCCGAGGCGGTGAACGATGCCGAAAGCGGCAAAATCGCGGCGGTTATCGTGGGAATCGGCGTAAATATGTCAACCGAAATTTTTCCCGACGGCATAGTGGAAACGGCGGGATCGCTCGGTGTGGGCAGCAGGTACAACGGGCTGTTTGCCGCGATGATATGCGACAATCTGATAAACATAACATCGTCTGCCGACAGTCGCGGCGTAATGGACGAATACCGCGCACATTCGCTCGTAATCGGCAAAAAAATCTGTTATTTCGGGGCGGACGGCGTGAAGAATTACGGAGTCGCAGTCGGAATCGACGACGGCGGCGGGCTTATCGTAGACGACGACAGGCTCGGACGGGTAATTCTGTCGACGGGCGAAATCAGTCTGCGGCTCGCCGACCGATAAGACAGTTTGAAAGGAAAAACCGATATGGATAAAATCAAACCGAAAAAAATCAAGCCGTCGTGCGACATCTGCGAATTTTACGATTACGACGAAGAGCTTGACGAAAACGTATGCACGATGTCGCTTGACGAGGACGAGCTCGCGGGCTTTATGTCGGGCGGCGACTGTCCGTATTTCCGCTACTACGACGAATACAAGAGCGTACACAA
>CAZHPU010000029.1:0-13441 GCA_964534435.1 uncultured Lachnospiraceae bacterium
AACAACGTCGGAGTACATCTGGATAAATCTTCTGTAGCAGTCCCAAGCCCAACGCGGGTTGCCCGACTTCTCTGCGATTGTCTCAACAACGTCCTCGTTAAGACCGAGGTTAAGGATTGTGTCCATCATGCCGGGCATGGAAGCACGTGCACCGGAACGTACGGATACAAGAAGAGGATTCTTCTTATCGCCGAACTTTTTGCCTGTAACCTTTTCCATTTTTGCAATGTACTCCATGATTTCAGACATGATTTCGTCATTAATCTGTCTGCCGTCTTCATAATACTGAGTACAAGCTTCGGTTGTGATTGTAAATCCCTGCGGTACAGGAAGACCTATATTGGTCATTTCTGCAAGGTTAGCACCTTTACCTCCGAGAAGTTCACGCATGTTTGCATTACCTTCGGTAAAAAGGTAGCAATACTTTTTTGCCATAAACTTTATTCCTCCATATCAATTATTTTACTTTTTGGCACCAGATTATTATATCATACAAAAAGTAAAAATCAATCAATTAATTAAATATTTACAAACTTTTAACTTTTCAATAAACAGTAAATTTTATGTCAGACTATTGAAAAAATTTCGGAATTGATGTAGAATATACAAGTAAAATTATGTACAAAATAAATTACTGTTCTTGGAGTATAAAATGTTTAATAAAAATGATTTGGATAATTTGCTGATGCCGCTCGGTTTAGATTCTGAAACAAAGGTTTGCTTTGAAACAATCTTTGACTTATATGATGCATCTTTTGTTAGTGAGTCAGAGCTGAAAGCAGTTAAAAATATTTTTGATTGGTTTGATCTTGTAACATCGCTTACGGTGAGATCCATTATGAAGCATATGGAAAACGGTGTGCGATTCTTATCATTGGACGGTATTATAATCTCTCCGTTTTCAAAAATCGGAAAAAATACGACAATTCATCCTTGCACACAAATCAGACAAAATGTTGAAATCGGGGAAAACTGCGAAATCGGTCCTTGCAGTATTATCAGTGAAAGCAGTGTTGGCAACAGCTGTGTAGTGAATGCCACTCAAATGTATGAAAGCAGAATGGATGATAATGTTAAAATCGGACCGTTCAGCCATATCAGGCCTAATACTCATATTTGTTCGGGCGTTAAAATCGGCGATTTTGTTGAAATTAAAAATTCAACCATCGGAAAAGATTCGCATGCATCTCATTTGACATATATCGGCGATTCGGATGTCGGTGAGAGAGTAAATTTCGGATGCGGAACGGTTACAAGCAATTATAACGGATACACAAAAGCAAGATGCAAAATCGGCGATGATGCTTTTATCGGATGCAATACGAATTTAATTGCACCGATTAATATAGGTAACAGGGCATATACCGCAGCCGGCTCAACAATCAACAAGGATGTGCCCGACGGAACACTCGCAATCGCACGCGAAAGACAGATAAACAAAGAAGGCTGGGCGGATCGCTTTAAGGAACTTAACAAAAAATGAGCAATATTTTTGATTTATTCAAACAGATAGAAACTTCGGGCTCAAAAACGATGCCCCCGATAAATTGGCTTGTCGTCGGACTCGGAAATCCCGGAAAAGAGTATGACAGAACAAGACATAACAACGGTTTTATGGCTGTCGATTTAATGGCATCGAATCATAATGTTAAAATTTCCGAAAACAAATTCAAATCACTTTGCACCAGATTTTCAGCCAATGATGTCGGCGTTCTTCTTATGAAGCCGCAGACGTACATGAATAATTCCGGATTAGCCGTTAAGGAGGCTTTAGATTTTTATAAAATCGAGCCATCGCACATTTTGGTGTTTTCCGATGATATTTCTCTTGATTTGGGAAAAATTCGTTTAAGAAACGGAGGAAGCGCCGGCGGTCACAACGGCCTTAAAAGTATAATTGCTTCAATAGGGAGCGATAGGTTTCCACGAATTAAAATCGGTGTCGGTAATAAACCGAATCCCGAATATGATCTCGCAGATTGGGTACTCGGCAGATATACGGAAAATGATATGAAAACATTATCCGATGCATTGAATCGCGCTGTTAGTGCTGCGGAGCTCGTTTTACAGGGAAATTCACAGGAAGCTATGAACAAATTTAACTGATTTGTCGGTATCTGTTAACAGAAATATTTATTTAATTTAGGTAAGCACTTTATGAACGAATTGCTGAACATAATGCGCAGTCAGCGTGATTATACTCAGATTATAAATAATATTTGCGATAAAAAAAATAAAAAGCATCCTCTGCTTGTTACGCAAATGTGCGAAGGGGCTCGTGAAACTTTTATAGCTGCTGTTATAAAAGACAGACCGCAAAAAGATTTCCCTGCGCTTTGTATTCTTCCTTCGGAAAAAGAAATATTGCGTCTTTCGTCCGCACTATCCGATTTTAACATCAATGTTCAAATTTATCCGGTTAGGGATTTTATTTTCGCAAATATCAGTTCATCTCATGAGTTCGAATTCGAACGATTAGCAACGCTTGAGTCTGTTTTATCAAATTCTTGTGATGTTGTACTTACAACACCCGATGCGGCAATGCAGTATACAGTACCTAAAGACAGACTGACTTCGTGTACATTAAAAATCGATGATTGCTCTCGGATATCAATAGATGATTTGTCCGAATTGCTGATTAAAATCGGCTATGCTAAAGTTCCGATGGTTGAATCACAAGGACAGTTTTCCAGAAGAGGAGATATAATAGATATATATACTCCGAGTATTCAGAATCCTGTTCGTATTGAAACATTCGGCGATGAAATTGACAGAATAAGCACTTTCGACGTTATATCACAGCGGAGAATTGACTCATTAAATGAAATTCTTATTTATCCCGTGCGTGAAATTATCTTTTCCGATTACGAAGAGAGAAAATCTCTTGCAGATATAATTCGAAGAAAAATAAAAGAAATAAATAATATTGATGCAAAAAAAGTTTTGTCCGAAGAAGCGGAAATCCTTGAAAGCGGAAATGCGCCGTTATCGGTTGATAAATATATTTCATTGATATATCCCGAAAAACAAACTATCATTGACTATTTTTCATATGATTCAATGACAATTATTCAGGATTACAATGCAGTATACGACCGTATGCACTCATATGAATTTCAGGAAAATGAAGCAATAAGAAAACTATGCGAGTCCGAAATTATCGATTCCGAATACAGCCGTCATTTCGCAAATGAATCTTACTTAATTGATTATATTAAATCAAGAAAAAGTTTAATACTCAATACCTTTACCACCTCGCTGAACGGTATTGAACTTTCAGGTATTTATTCAATACAGGCAAGACCGATATCGGGGTTTGCGGATAATTTTCCGCTGCTTTTTTCCGAGATTGAAAATTACGAAAAAATCGGTTATAAACTGTGTATTCTTTGTGACGGCAGCATATCTGCGGAAAATTTACTGAAAATCCTTGCCGATAAGGGTTATGCGGCATCAATAAACAATGATAACGCCGATTTACATCTTACTGTCGGCCCAAATTTGGCAGGATATGAGATTGAACTTTCAAAATTTGCCGTTTTATCCATATGTCATGGAAAAAAAGACGAAATAAAAAAAAGCAAAAAGCATTATTCAAAATCAAATGAAAAAGCCACAAATGCCGAAAGAATACTTTCATATACCGAACTTTCAATAGGTGATTATGTGGTTCATTCAAGTCACGGCATAGGTGTTTATTGCGGAGTTGAAAGTTTAACTATTGACGGATGCCGACGTGATTTTGTAAAATTGAAATATGCTGGTGACGATTTGTTGTACCTTCCGTGCAATCAGCTTGATTCTCTTTCGAAATATGTTGGTTCGGACGAGGGTGCGGTTGTTCGACTTTCAAAAATCGGTTCTCCCGATTGGTCAAAAGCAAAAGCAAAAGTAAAATCCGCGACTAAAGAGATGGCTAAGGAGCTTATAAAGCTTTATGCTTCTCGAATGAGAAAACAGGGTTATTCGTTTTCAAAAGATGACTCGATGTCGCAGGAATTTGCAGATGCATTCGAATATGAAGAAACAAACGGACAAATGGAAGCAATACGGGATATTTGCCGTGATATGGAGTCAAATCATCCTATGGACAGACTTCTGTGCGGGGATGTCGGATACGGCAAAACAGAGGTTGCGCTCAGAGCGGCATTCAAGGCCGTTCAAGACAACAAACAGGTTGCATTTTTGGTTCCGACAACTATCTTGGCATTGCAGCACTATCAGACTTTTGTTTCTCGCATGCGCGGTTTTCCGGTCACAGTTGATATGATATCGCGCTTTTATTCTCCAAAACAGCAAAAGGCGGTTTTGAGAAAAGTAGAACGCGGAGAAATCGACATTATAATAGGTACACACAGATTACTGTCAAAAGATATTCATTTTAATGATTTGGGTTTGGTTATAATCGATGAGGAACAGCGGTTCGGCGTAGCTCAAAAAGAGAAGCTTAAAACATTTACCGAGAATGTAGATGTTTTAAGCCTTTCCGCAACTCCGATTCCGAGAACCATGAATATGGCATTAAGCGGAATACGCGATATGTCGGTTCTCGAAGAGGCACCGGGTGACCGTTTGCCTGTGCAGACCTATGTTTGCGAATATGACGACGGAATTATAAATGAGGCAATCAGAAAAGAGCTGAGACGCGGCGGACAGGTGTTTTATTTATGTAATCGTATCGATCATATTGATTCTGTTGTTGCGAAATTAGCCGATGCTCATCCAAACGCAAAAATCGGAGTTGGCCACGGACAAATGGATAAAGAAGATCTTTCCGATGTCTGGCGATCCATGCTTAATAATGAAATTGATATTTTAGTATGCACGACAATAATAGAAACGGGAGTTGACATTCCAAATGCAAATACGCTGATTGTCGAAAACTCGGATCAACTCGGTTTATCACAGCTGCATCAGATCAGAGGACGTGTCGGCAGGTCCAGCAGAAGGGCATATGCATACTTCACTTATCCGAAAAACAAAGTATTAACCGAAGTAGGGGAAAAGAGACTCGAAGCAATTCGCGATTTTACCGAATTCGGAGCAGGCTTCCGTATTGCGATAAGAGACCTTGAAATCAGAGGCGCAGGTGATTTGCTCGGCGCCGATCAGCACGGTCATATGATAACAGTGGGTTATGATATGTATATGAAGCTGCTTAATGAGGCAATACTTGAAGAAAAAGGCGAAAACGTAAAGCCGAGAACAGAATGTAATGTTGATTTTGGGATTGATGCCTATATACCTGAAAAGTATATTGATAATTCCAATCAGAGAATCGAAGCATATAAAAAAATATCCCTTATCAGATGTGATGATGATTTTTATGATGTTACCGATGAACTGCTTGATCGATATGGTGATTTACCCGTACCTGTTCTTAATCTTTTGAAAATATCGCTTATTCGAGCTCTCGGTTCGGACTGTAATATCACAAAAATTGTCGGAAAAGAAAAAACGGTAGTTTTGTATCCCGAAAAATTCAATATTCAGCCATGGACTGAAGTTGCCGCAAAACATAACGGAAAACTTTTTATAAGTCTCGGAAAAATTCCGTGCATAACACTTAAAACATCGGGCGGAAATATGATGTCGGAACTTACCGTAAATGTATTGAAAGAGTATTCGATAGCAATAAAATCCGAGGAAACCGTTGCCGCAAAATAAGATTTATGAAATAGAGGAAAATACCTGTGAAGAAAATAAAATCTTTGATTTCAATATTTTTGATGTTTATCTGCGTTGTTTTCTGCTTTAATGGCTGTTCTGCTAATAATTCTTCCGCAATGAGTTATAACGGATACGAAATATCCGAGGGAATGTACAGATATTGGATGATAAGCTGGAAGGCAAATTTTGTAAATAATTATTCCGATGTCGAGGATACCGATGAATATTGGTCTTCTCTCGTTTCGGAAGACTCGGAGCAGACTAACGAGGAATACATAAAAAACAATATCGAAACAAGAATTAAATACTATCTTATCGGGCAATATCTTTTTGATTTATACAATCTTAAACTCGACAGCGAATCAAAGGAAACTATCAGCGGGTATATAGATGATAAAATCGAATATTACGGCAGCAGATCCGCTTGTAATAAAGCTCTTGATAGTGAGTATGGCATTGACCTGAAAACTTTGGAAAAAATATATACATTTGAGCAGAAATACCTTACGGTGTATGATTACTTATATGGAACATCCGGACTGATGACGGCAAATTCGGATGAAATAGACAAATACTATCAAAATTATTATGTTCGTGCCAAATATATTATTTTTTTGAAAGATTGCAAGAAGAAATATGACGACGACGGAAAACTTGTGACAGATGAAGACGGCTATGCGGTTTATGAGGATTTAACCGATGAAGAAAAAGCCGAAGTAAAGAAAAATGCCGAAGATGCATATAATGACATAAAAAACAATGTTGAGATTGAAGGATACAGCGATACCGCCGATTACTATATGGAAAAATATATGTCGGAATATATAGATAATGTCTTAGAAACTTATCCTAACGGATTCTATATTACCGCGGATGAATATGCTGTCCATACGGTCGCCGTTACCGAGGCCGTTTTTGATATGTCCGAAGGTGAGGTAAGATTAGTTGAAAACGAATCATGTTACTTTGTTATAAAAAAATATGGACTTATAGATAAGGCTTACACTACTTCGGTTGATTCGGACCAGTTTTCTTATCTTGTTTCATATGCAAATAGCGAGAAATTTACAAATGATTTCACTGCATATGCCGAAGGCATAATCTGCAATGAAGATATTACGTCAAAATATTTGATTTCGGAATTATAAAAATCTTTATTTAATTATTTGCCGTTCAGAAAACTTAAAACTAATAGAAAGGAAAGATTGTAATCGTAAAAATGAAAATCATACTTGTCGGTAATGGTAAAGTCGGTGATACTCTTGTCGGAAACATTGCTTCGGAGGGACACGACGTTACTGTGATAGATGTTAATCCGCTTGCAATAGAAAATGTCGTCAATAAATTCGATGTTATCGGACTGGTTGGTAACGGTGCATCGTATGAAACGCAAAAAGAAGCCGGAGTAGAAACAAGCGATATTTTTATTGCGGTAACCTTTTCGGACGAGCTGAATCTTATGAGCTGTATAATAGCAAAAAAACTCGGTGCAAAAAACACCATTGCGCGTGTGCGTAATCCGGAATATATAAAAACAACATACGCTCTCTCCAAGCAGCTCGGTATAGATCTTGTAATAAATCCGGAATATCAAACAGCACACGAAATTGCAAGGCTTTTGCGTTTTCCCGTTGCAATGAAAGTCGATGAATTTTCAAGGGGAAAAGTTGACCTCGCCGAAATAAAGCTCACTCCTACACATCCTCTTGTAGGAAAAAGTTTATTTAATCTGGAAAAAATATTCGGTGTTAAAGTCTTGGTATGTACCGTCAGACGTGGTGATGATGTTATAATACCGAGAGGTGATTTTTCTTTCGCTCAAGGTGATATTATAAGTATTGCCGCTTCGCAAAGCGATCTTTCGGAATTCTTTGAGAAAATCGGAACATTGTCTAAACGTATAAAAAATGTAATAATTACGGGTGGCGGTAAAACGGCTTTTTATCTTGCTCAACGTTTGAATTCAATGAAAATGAAGGTAAAAATGATTGAAAAAGATGAGCAAAGATGTACCGAGCTTTCTTCATTGCTACCTCAGTCGGTTGAAATTATAAACGGAAACTGCATCGATTCGGAGCTTCTTTCGGACGAGGGTATCGAAAATACCGATGCGCTTATTGCACTGACCGGTTCCGACGAACTTAATGTAGTGGTTTCTATGTTTGCTCACAGTAAAGGAGTCGGGAGAGTTATTTCAAAGATAACTAAAATTACAAATCTCGACATGCTTGAACCCGCAGGAATAGATTCTATTATTTCTCCGAGATTACTGACATCCGATCGTGTTCTTCGGTATGTAAGAGGGGTGGCTAACAGTCAAAAAGGGAATCGTACCACCGGAAATATTAAGACTCTCTATAAGATGTGTGATAATCGGGCAGAGGCTCTTGAATTTGATGTTACATCGGATTTTGATTACTGTAAAGTTCCTCTCAAAGATTTGAAGCTTCGCAAAAATGTTCTTATTGCGTCAATAGTCAGAAAAGATAATGTTATTGTTCCTAACGGTCAGACAACCATTGAAGTCGGAGACAGCATAATAGTTGTTACAACCGATGAACAATTATGCAACATAAACGACATTATGTTATAAGAGGTAATCGTTTTGAATTACAAAATGGTTTTTTATACAATCGGTCACTTGCTTCGTTTGGAAGGTCTGCTTATGATTCTTCCGGCTATTTGTGCTTTAGTTTACGGTGAGAAGTTAGGCCCGTTTATTATACCGATAGCCATATTACTTGTTCTCGGTACACTTTTGTCATTAAAAAGACCGGCCGATTCAAAGTTAACGGCCAAAGATGGATTTGTCATAGTCGCTCTTTCTTGGCTTTTTCTTTCAATCTTCGGTATGCTTCCATATTTACTTTCAAACTCCGTGTCGTCACCGGTTGATGCTTTTTTCGAAACTGCTTCGGGCTTCAGTACCACAGGCGCAAGCGTGATTAATGATGTTGAAATATTGCCGCGCGGCGTATTATTCTGGCGCAGTTTTACAAACTGGATCGGCGGTATGGGCGTTTTGGTTTTTATGCTTGCCGTTTTGCCTCAGGCCGACATTAAAAATTCTCGTATGTTTCACATAATGAGAGCCGAAGTGCCCGGTCCGATTGTCGGAAAATTGGTTTCGTCATTAAAGCATTCCGCTATGATTATGTATCTGATTTATCTCGGCCTCACTGCTATTCAGTTTGTACTGCTTTGTTTTAAGATTGACGCATATGATGCACTTCTGATTTCGTTTTCAACCGCAGGAACAGGCGGACTGTCATGCATGAATGCCAGCATAGCAGCATATAACAGCAGTTATGTTGAAATAGTTACAACCGCATTTATGGTTATTTTTGCCGTAAATTTCAATCTTTATTATTTTTCACTCACCGGGAAAGTGCTGCAGGCGATTAAATCAGAAGAGCTTATCTGGTATATATCTATTTACGCGTCAGCGACATTGATTGTAGCAGTTAATATTCTGAAATATTATGACAGCTTCGGAGAGGCACTTAGATATTCGGCTTTTCAGACAGCAACAATTATGTCGACAACCGGATTTGTTACAGCCGATTTTTCAATTTGGCCGACACTCTCGCAGGGAATTCTATTGCTTCTCATGTTTCTGGGAGGTTGTGCGGGTTCAACGTGCGGCGGCCTTAAAATAAGCAGAATAATAATTTTGATTAAGGCTGCAGTCAGAGAAATCAGATATGCTATACAGCCTCGCTCTGTCAAGTCTGTCAGACTCGAATCAAAAGTCGTAGACAATGATGTTGTGAGAAGCACGGAAAATTATTTGGTACTCTATATTCTGATTTTTATTGCTTCAATCTTTTTTGTTTCGATTTTTGATGATTTAAGCCTTATCGAGAATATTTCCGCTGTTGCATCATCGTTTAACAATATAGGGCCTGGATTGGGAAGACTATGGGGCGGCAATTTCTCTTGCTATTCCGACATTTCGAAAATTATTCTTTCGGCGGATATGCTCTTGGGCAGGTTGGAGCTTTATCCGTTCTTGATATTATTAACGCCGTCAACCTGGAAGGTCAAATGATTCTCCTAACAAGAGGGAAGTTCTATGCAAATAAAAAGAATTAAATCGGTTATTGTTTTATTGCTCCTGATAACATTATTTTTCAGTACTAATTCACTGGTTAATGCCGATAATAAATTTACTGTAAGCATAAGCAATAACAATACTGCTGTTCGCGGTGATTCGTTTACGGTTGATATAAGTTTTTCGGGCAATTCCGGATTTAACGAGATGAACATTTCGCTTAATTATGACGGAACGGTAATGAGTCTGAAAAACATCTCTTTCTCGTCATTTTTGAGTGATGATGAATCGATTACTTGTTCTGTAAATAAAAATATTCTCTCAATTAAATCGTCGAAAGAGCCGATTAAGCGAAACGGCGTTGTTGCCACAGCAACATTTATGCTAGATAATAATGCCAAAAAAGGAAATTATAAAATCAAACCTTCGCTAAGCGGCGACGGAATAAAAGATCAAAACGGAAATGCGGTTGATTGCACATTTTTATACGGTCTTGTTGAAATATCATGTTATCATAATTATAAAAAGACAGTATATAAGCCGACTTGTAATTCTGAAGGTTATACAGAATACAGATGTACGGAATGCAGCATTACATATATTTCCGATTATGTTGATAAGATTGCACATACCTGGAAAACTGTTTCTACAACTGAGCCTACATGCACGGAAGCTGGTACTATTGTCCGAGAATGCAAAGTCTGCGGCGAACGTGAAGAAAAAGTAAACGGCGAAGCAACCGGACATAGCTACAGCTCCGGCGAGGTAACATCACCGACATGCACATCCGAAGGATATACAACTTATGTTTGCAGCAAGTGCGGAAAAACATTTCGGGATTCATATACACCTGTAAGCAACCATAGGTATATAAAAACATATACAGAGGAAGCAAGTTGCTCACAAACGGGGTTTGAACTTTATTCCTGCGAATATTGCGGAAGTTCTTATCAAATTACAATACCTACGCTTGAGCATCAATGGATTGTGGAAAATCACAATTCAACGCACACGGAAGAAGGATGGTCTCTTTATACATGCTCATCATGCGGTCTTTCGATGCGAGGCAACTTTTCGGACAAGCTTGAATACAAACTGATTTGGTCTGTAACTAAAGAAGCAACTTGTGACTGCAGCGGACTTAAAACCGGTGTCTGTTCTGACGGCTGCGGTTATACGGTAACAGAGGAAATACCGCCGCTCGGTCATTCGTACGGCAGTTGGGTAAATGTCTCAAATGCTTCTATTGTTAAAAAGGGTGTTTGGGAGTCCAAATGTATCAGATGCGGAATTGTCATTCAAAAAAACACTGATTATTTGATTGAAATTAAAAACTCATCATACGAAAGCCAATCATCATTGATGTCATTTATAAATACTGCTTTGCATTCTAAAGTTTTTTATTTTGCTGTCGGCATACTGTTATTGCTCATTATAATTTCAATAATTCTACACATTATAAAACGGAAAAGAGATAAAACAGCTGTCGAAATGCTTAAATTCGCAAATGAGTTTGAAAGTGAATTCAAAGACGATAATACTATTCCGACAGATATTCCGGACTGTTTTGTACACGATTATGAGGATTTTGACCTGCCCAAAACACCGTTTGGCAATGACGGCTGATTCTTATATTGCATATTTTTACAAGAAAAAATACCGTGTGAAAATTCACACGGTATTTTTGAATTTAGAAAATCATTGCCGATGCTTTTCGGCAACCGAAATACGAATCAGTGCGCGATTTAATTTTGCTTTGGCGGTTTCATAATCTTCTTTTGATATTTTTCTTTCGATTCGATCTTCGGCGTTGGATTTTGCCTTTTTTGCTCTTTCCAAATTGATTTTATCGGAAAATTCAAATGTAGTGGATATTAATCTGATCTTATTATCGAATACCGAAAGAAATCCATTACAGCATGCACCATATAATGTATTACCATCAGCTGTGTGAATACGAACCTCGCCATAGTCAATCGAAGTCATATAATTTGCATGTCCGTTTAATATACAGATATCACCTACAATTGTTCTTGCTAATAAGTCATTGATTTCCCGATCAAACAAAACACCATCAGCTGTACAAATCTGTAAATTAAGATGACTCATTGACTTGGTATTTTCCTTTCAATTAGTTTTCGTTAGCTTTTTTCAAAACATCGTCAATTGTGCCTGCAAAGAGAAATGCCGATTCGGGAATATTATCATGCTTTCCGTCAAGTATTTCTCTAAAACCTCTGATAGTTTCTTTAAGAGGAACATATTTGCCTTCCATTCCGTTAAACTGTTCGGCAACAAAGAAGGGCTGAGATAAGAATCTCTGAATTTTTCTTGCTCTGTTGACAATAAGTTTGTCAGAATCCGAAAGCTCATCCATGCCCATTATGGCGATAATATCCTGAAGTTCTTTATATCGTTGCAGCACCTGTTGTACTCTGCACGCAACTTCGTAATGTTCAATTCCGACAATATCCGGCGAAAGAATACGCGATGTTGATTCAAGCGGATCAACAGCCGGGTATATACCTAAGGATGAAATTGAACGCGAAAGAACGGTAGTAGCATCAAGATGCGTAAAAGTTGTTGCAGGTGCGGGGTCGGTAAGGTCATCTGCCGGAACATATACTGCCTGTACGGATGTGATTGAACCACGCTTGGTTGATGTTATTCGTTCCTGAAGAGCGCCCATTTCATTTGCAAGAGTCGGCTGATATCCTACGGCAGAAGGCATTCTGCCCAGAAGGGCAGAAACTTCGCTTCCAGCCTGGGTAAATCTGAAAATATTATCAATAAACAGAAGAACATCCTGATTTTCACGGTCTCGGAAATATTCAGCCATAGTCAACCCGGATAATGCAACTCTCATTCTTGCTCCGGGAGGCTCGTTCATCTGTCCGTATACAAGTGCGGTTTTGTTCAGGACTCCAGACTCTTTCATTTCATTATAAAGGTCGTTTCCTTCACGAGTACGCTCGCCGACACCTGTGAAAACAGAGATTCCGCCGTGCTGTTTTGCAATGTTGTTGATAAGTTCCATTATCAAAACGGTTTTGCCTACTCCTGCGCCTCCGAAAAGACCAATCTTACCGCCTTTAGCATATGGGGCAATTAAATCAATGACTTTAATACCCGTTTCGAGTATTTCGGTAGTGTTTTCCTGCTCATCATAAGCAGGAGGTTTACGGTGAATGCACCATCGTTCCGCATTTACCGGCGCTGTCTGATTATCTACAGGCTCGCCGAGAAGATTAAAAATTCTTCCCAGGGTGCATTTACCAACAGGAACGGTAATTCCTTCACCTGTATCAACTGCATCAATACCGCGCTGTAAGCCGTCTGTTGAACTCATTGAAATGCATCTTACTACCTCATCGCCTATCTGCTGAGCTACTTCACAAATTATTGTCTTTCCTTGATGTTCAATCTTGATTGCATTAAGGAGATTGGGAAGACGTCCGTTTTCAAATCGAATATCTATAACAGGGCCTATTACTTGTACAATTTTACCCTTGTTGACATCACTCATTGCAAGTATCCTTTCTTATAGTATTTTATGAATTTGAACCGGCAACTATTTCGGTAATTTCTTGAGTAATAACAGACTGCCGTGCACGGTTATATTGCAGTCTCATATCATCCAGCATTTTTTCGCCGTTTTTGTTGGCGTTATTCATAGAGTTTCTTCTCGCGGCGTGTTCTGCCGCAACAGCTTCACTT
>CAZHPU010000030.1:0-5873 GCA_964534435.1 uncultured Lachnospiraceae bacterium
TATATTTTTTGCGATATATCTCGCTGCATATGCACCCGTACGGTCCACTTTTGTCGGGTCCTTGCCCGAGAAGGCTCCGCCGCCGTGTCTGCCGTATCCGCCGTAGGTATCAACGATTATTTTTCTGCCGGTAAGTCCCGAATCTCCCTGAGGTCCACCGACGACAAAACGTCCCGTAGGGTTGACATACACCTTTGTTTTATCATCGAAAAATCCTTCGGGAACAGACGGCTTTATAACATATTTAAGCATATCCTCACGAATAACATCTATACTTACGTCGGGATTATGCTGAGTTGACACAATAACGGTATCCACGCGCACCGGTCTGCCGTTCTCATACTCAACCGTAACCTGAGTTTTTCCGTCGGGGCGCAGATAATCAAGCTGACCGCTTTTTCTGACATCGGCAAGTTTTTTTGCCATTTTATGAGCGAGTGAGATCGGCATCGGCATAAGTTCGGGCGTTTCATCACATGCAAATCCGAACATCATTCCCTGATCGCCTGCTCCGATTTCGTATTTTTCATCGGTGCCGTTTTTGGCTTCCAACGAGCGGTCAACACCCATAGCAATATCGGGAGACTGTTTATGAATCATGCTCATTACGGCACAGGTTTCGCAGTCGAAGCCGTATTTTGCTCTATCATAACCTATTTCACGGACTTTTTCACGAATAATGCTCTCATATTCGATATTCGCGGAAGTCGTAATCTCGCCCATCACAGTAACGACACCCGTCGTTACGGTAGTTTCGCAGGCAACACGTGCATCGGGATCCTTTTCGATTATAGCATCAAGAATCGAATCGGAAATTATATCGCACATTTTATCGGGATGTCCTTCTGTAACCGATTCGGATGTAAACAATTTTTTCATTTTTTAGACTCTTCCTTTCTTTCGATGCTTTTTGCGTCTTACCGACAAAAAGCATCTGTCTGAAATTTATTTTCAGACCGTATTCTCCGTTTTTATGAAATAAAATATCCTCGGAAAAATTCCGAGGATACAGAGATCAAATATAATCTCATCTCCAAGGAATTGGCACCTTACAAAATGCAGGTTGCCGTGGCATCATGGGGCCTGTCCCTCCGCCACTCTCGATAAGATGTTTTATTATAACATATGTATATTGCAAAATCAATAGATTTTCAAAATAAATTTCAGTTCAGATAAATATTTTCAAAAAGCCGACAACGCCGTAGGAAGCAGCCGACATAATAAGTCCGGCTACGAGCACACCTAATAGTATCGAGATAATCGCTTTACTGAATTTAAGCTTAATTAAAGCGGCGACAAGCGCACCCGTCCATGCTCCCGTACCCGGAAGCGGTATTGCAACGAATATCATAAGTCCCCATGTGGAATATTTTTCGATTTTCGGTCTGTTTTTTTCGGCTTTTTTCAGTACCCACCCCGAAACTCTGTTAAAAAATTTAATCTTACATTCGGACATCCATTTGAGAATGGCGCTGATAAAAAGAAGTATAAAGGGAACCGGAATCATATTGCCGACAACACTGATTAAATAGTTCTGCCAGAACGGAAGACCGAGTCCTGCGCCGAGAGGTATGGCACCTCTGAGTTCGATAATCGGAATCATTGAACAGAAAAGGACACAAAGATGTTTACCGAGTTTATTAAGAAAGAAATTTTCTATAGCTTTAATCATAAGCGTTTCCTTTTCGGATAAAAAAACAATTCAAAAAAGTGTTAGAGTACCGTTCAGCATAAGAAAGCCCAGTATTGCGATTCCGATAAAAGCAATCGCTGCAACAATGACCGCAGCAGTCCTTTTTTTATCGGTTTTAGCATTTGATTCCGGAAGAAAATGCACGCTGCGCAGCACACGAATAATCGGTTTATAAAGAAGAAGAACCAAGCCCGAATTAAATACGGTTTTAAGTGCATTAAACGGGAGAAGAAGAGACGGAATAAGAATTATTACGGTGCCGACATCGGTACCCATATATATCGGAGTGATGAGCATATTCGCACACAACATCACAACTATTGTCAAAAGAGATGCCGAAACAAGTCCAAGCACGGCGTGTAGCATATTTCTCTTATATTTATAAATGAGTGATGCGGTAAGAGAAAATGTCACCGAGCCGCAGAAATTCATAAGAAAGCCCCAAAAGCCGGTGCCGCTGATTGTAATCATTTCAAGAAGTGAGACGCAAAGCGACATTACAACGGCATATGACGGGCCTAAAATCATTGCCGCAACTGTTATAATCGAATCTTTGGCATCAAAACTCAAAAACTGAACGTTAATATGAAAGAATTCAACAACATAAGAAATAGCCACAAACATGGCTACAAGGACTGTTTTTTGAATATAAATTCTGTTACTCTGTTTATTTTTCAAGATTTCCTCCAGAAACTCGGAGAAAGACAAAAAAAGCCGACGATATCGTCGGGCAAATTCGGAAAACCGAAATTTTCTTTTCTCTTTTTCCATCCGGACTTTACCGTCGGTTCGGGATTCTCACCCGATCTGCTATTTTGCTCGCGGACTTATGATTTTATAAATCAAATACCGCCGGTGTGGAATTACACCAACCCCCAAAGATATTATTATTTTATTGTTATTATTTTTTATTCCCAAAGAGTGACAAGTCACTCTTTGGGAATAAATCAAATACAAGTTATTGCAAATTAAGCAACAATGCTTGCAACGACGCCGGAACCGACTGTTCTGCCGCCTTCACGAATAGCGAAGCGGAGGTTCTGTTCCATAGCGATAGGTGTGATAAGCTCAACGTTCATATCAACGTTATCGCCGGGACGGCACATATCAACGCCTTCGGGAAGTGTAATAACACCGGTAACGTCGGTTGTTCTGAAGTAGAACTGAGGACGGTAGCCTGAGAAGAACGGTTTCTGACGGCCGCCTTCCTTCTCGGTAAGAACGTATACATGGCCGACAAACTTTGTATGAGGATGAACTGTGCCGGGCTTGCAGAGAACCTGTCCGCGCTCAACCTCATTCTTAGCGATACCACGAAGAAGTGCACCGATGTTATCGCCTGCTTCAGCGACATCAACGGTCTTATGGAACATTTCAACGCCTGTAACGGTTGTGGTCTTCTTTTCATCGGAAAGTCCGACGATTTCGCAAACATCACCGATCTTAACTGTTCCGCGCTCTACACGGCCGGTAGCAACTGTGCCACGTCCGGAAATCGAGAACACGTCCTCGACAGGCATAAGGAAAGGAAGATCAGCCTGACGTTCGGGAGTAGGAATGTAGTCATCAACTGCATCCATAAGCTCGTAGATAGATGCATATACGGGATCGTTAGGATCCTTCGAAGGAGAAAGAAGAGCTTCACGAGCAGAACCGCGAATTACCGGAACTTCATCGCCCGGGAAGTCGTAGCTGGAGAGCAGCTCGCGAACTTCCATCTCAACGAGATCGAGAAGTTCGGGGTCATCGACGATATCGCACTTGTTAAGATATACAACAATTGCGGGAACGCCAACCTGACGTGCGAGAAGCACGTGCTCACGTGTCTGCTGCAGAGGTCCGTCTGTACCTGCAACAACAAGGATTGCACCGTCCATCTGTGCGGCACCTGTAATCATGTTCTTTACATAGTCAGCGTGGCCGGGGCAGTCGACATGCGCATAGTGACGCTTGTCGGTTTCGTATTCAACGTGACGGGTGTTGATTGTGATTCCACGAGCCTTTTCCTCGGGAGCGTTGTCGATCTGGTCATATGCAAGGAACTCGATATTGGAGTTCTTCAGTGCCAGAGCCTTTGTGATGGCCGCTGTAAGTGTGGTCTTGCCGTGGTCAACGTGACCGATGGTACCAATGTTAACATGGGGCTTTGTTCTTTCGTATTTAGCCTTTGCCATTTCAATATCCTCCTAAAATTATAATCAATATTGTTATTTTTGATTATTTAGATTTGTTTTTGATAATTTCTTCGGCTATGCTCTTCGGAACTTCGGCGAAGTGGCTGGGTTCCATAGAATACTGACCGCGTCCCTGTGTTCCGGAACGAAGATCGGTTGCATATCCGAACATATTTGCCAGAGGCACATTAGCGACAACCTCGGTTGCACCTGCTGTTTCCTCTGTAGACTGAATCTGTCCTCTGCGGCTGTTGAAGTCGCCGATGACAAATCCGAGATAATCATTAGGTGTAATAGTTACGACCTTCATGATAGGTTCTGTAAGAACAGGTTTTGCTTTCTTCATAGCATTCTTGAACGCCATTGAACCGGCAATCTTAAATGCCATTTCGGAAGAGTCGACCTCGTGATAAGAGCCGTCATAAAGAGTAACTTTTACGTCAACGACATTATATCCTGCGAGAACACCGTTCTGCATTGCGCCTTGAATACCGGCATCAACTGCGGGAATATATTCCTTCGGGATTGCACCGCCGACAACCTTATTTATGAACTCATATCCCTTACCGGGTTCATTCGGCTCAATAAGAATCTTAACATGGCCGTACTGACCTTTACCGCCGGACTGACGTGCATACTTGCAGTCTTCATCTGCCGATGTTGTAATCGTTTCCTTATAAGAAACCTGAGGAGCGCCGATATTTGCCTCAACCTTGAATTCGCGGAGAAGTCTGTCCACGATAATTTCAAGATGGAGCTCGCCCATGCCGGCGATAATGGTCTGACCGGTTTCTTCATCGGTATATGTACGGAATGTAGGATCTTCCTCGGCAAGTTTTGCGAGTGCGATACCCATCTTTTCCTGTGCGGCTCTTGTCTTGGGCTCGATAGCCTCTTTAATAACAGGCTCCGGGAATTCCATAGATTCGAGAACAACAGGATGATCTTCCGAGCAGAGTGTATCACCGGTTGTGGTATATTTAAGACCTACCGCAGCGGCGATATCGCCCGAATAGCAGATATCAAGGTCTTTACGCTGATTGGCGTGCATCTGAAGAATACGTCCGATTCTCTCTCTCTGACGTTTTGTCGAGTTATAAACAGTCGTTCCCGCGGGAAGTGTTCCTTCATACACACGGAAGAAACAGAGTTTTCCGACATACGGGTCTGTCATAATCTTGAATGCGAGAGCGGCAAAATTGCCGTCATCGGTTGCATAGCACTCGACTTCGTTGTGGTCGGGATCGGCATCGGGGTTAATACCTTTAATCGGAGGAACATCGGTAGGAGCGGGCATATAGTCAACGATTGCATCGAGAAGCTTCTGCACGCCCTTGTTTTTATAGGATGTTCCGCAGATAACGGGAACAATCTTGTTATCGATTGTTGCCTTACGAAGAGCCTTTTTAAGTTCGGGAACGGTAATTTCCTCGCCCTCAAGATACTTCATGGCAAGTTCGTCATCTGTTTCGACTATGGATTCAACCATCTTTGCGTGATATTCTTTTGCTTTTTCAAGCATATCTGCCGGAATGGGTTCAACACGCATATCCTTACCCATTTCGTCATAGTAAACATCGGCCTCCATATTCATGAGGTCAATGATACCTTTGAATGATTCTTCGGCTCCGATAGGAAGCTGAATCGGAACGGCATTTGCTTTCAGTCTTTCATGAAGCATATCAACGCAGCGGAAGAAGTTGGCTCCCATAATGTCCATCTTATTAACATAGACCATTCTCGGAACGCCGTACTTATCTGCCTGACGCCAAACTGTTTCCGACTGCGGCTCAACGCCGCCCTTTGCGCACAATACGGTTACAGAGCCGTCGAGTACGCGGAGCGATCTTTCAACCTCGACCGTAAAGTCAACGTGACCGGGAGTATCAATGATATTGATACGTGTCTCGGGTGCGCTTCCGTCAGCCTTTTTCCAGTGACAGGTTGTTGCGGCAGAGGTAATTGTAATACCTCTTTCCTGTTCCTGAGCCATCCAGTCCATCGTT